>CADBNX010000102.1 GCA_902796115.1 uncultured Eubacteriales bacterium | reverse complement strand
TGAATGTTCAGGATATCCAGCGCGCTTTTGCCGGTGACGGAGGTGATGTAGTGGATTTCATTGGAGGTGAACAGGAATATGTCTCCCGGCCCGAAACGGTATGTCCTGCTTTCCAGCTGGTACAGACCGCTTCCCTCCAGCACCAGGGACATTTCAAAGGCCGTATGCCGGTGGGGAAGGTAATCCCTGGTCCCCGGCGCCATGTGCGAATGATAGCAGCGCAGCAGCGGCGTCGACGTAACCGGGGAAAGAATCACGGATTCCGGAGACTGAGGGAAGTCTGGCATAATCCTCCTGCGCACAGCCCGTTTGGCGGACGGGAGCGCTCTGCTCATGTGATCCAGCGGGTTCTGGATAATGATATATTCGATACGGAATGATGTTCTCCTGTATGTATTGTTCGGAAAAAATTCCGTAATATTTCAAAACACTAAAAATCACCGCCTTGAAAAAACGGTCCGCTTCTGCTATACTGACAGCGTTGAGAGCGGGAAACGCTCCGGGAGGTGCCGATGTGAAAGACAGCGACAAAACGGAAAACGGGGAGATCAAAGCGCCTCTTTTTGACAACGGGGATTTCGTGTACGAAACGGAATACATTTCGGAGCGCAGCGGACTGCGAACGGGACGCCGGCGCGGGAAGCGGATGCTGATCGCACTTCTTGCCGTGTGCGCGGCAGTGCTCGCAATGCTGATCATCCGTCTGCCGCGGAGCAGCGAAAGGGCAGAGGACATCCCCGAGGGCGGAACGGCAGAAGCGTTCGGCGTACAGGCACCTGCCAATCCCGGCTGGAGCTGGTTCCGCGGAGGGAATATCCGGTATGATAACGAGCCGTTTCTGGTGTTTTCCGGCGATGTGGAAGTCGTTGAGGCTGACGGAGCGGAAATCCCCATGTGGGTGTGTCGGCTGAAGATTCAGGAGACGACCGGGATCGGATTTGTTCCGCAGCGGATCGAGCAATACGAATACCGCTCGGAATCCGATTATACCAAGAGCGTTTTTTCCGCGGACAGTCTCTGGCAGGATCCCGATACGGGATGCTGGGAGTTCGGAAGCGGCATGACGGTGGGCGACATCCTCGGCTTCGGCTATCTGATCTTCGGTACGGATCCGGACGGAAGGACAGTCACCTTCCGCACATTTATCGATCTGAAGAAGGCGCCGAGGACGGAAATCGAAGAGATCCCCGTGGAAGAAGAGGGGGACAGCGCTTCCGGTCTTCTTGTCAATGACTGAAAAACAGGGTATAATACAGCAGCCGCCGGGAAAAACGCGCGGCACGACAGGAGGCATTATGGAGAATCAGCAGACAGAGAACGCACGTTCCAATTTTATATGGGACGCGATCGACCGGGATCTGGCGGAAGGACGGTATACGAAGATCCATACCCGTTTCCCGCCGGAGCCGAACGGATATATGCATATCGGACACTGCAAGGCGCTGATCATGGATTTCCTGACCGCGGAAAAATACGGAGGACTGTGCAATCTGCGCTTTGACGACACGAACCCGGCCAAGGAAGACATGGAATACGTCCGGGCGATCCAGGAGGATATCCGCTGGCTGGGCTTTGACTGGACAGGCGGGCTGTATTACGCGTCCGATTATTACGACAAATGCTACGAGATCGCGGAAGACTGGATCAAGCGCGGCCTCGCCTATGTGGACGAGCTGAGCCGGGAGGAAATGCGGGAATACCGCGGCACGCTGACGGAACCGGGCAGAAACAGCCCCTGGCGCGACCGACCGGCGGAGGAATCGCTGGACCTGTTCCGCCGCATGCGCAGCCGGGAATTCCCGGAGGGAAGCAAAACCCTGCGGATGAAGATCGACATGCAGTCTCCGAACATCGTGATGCGCGATCCGGCCATGTACCGCATCCTGTACAAGGAACACTGGCGCACCGGCAACAAATGGTGCATCTACCCGATGTACGATTTTTCCCATCCGATCGGAGACGCGCTGGAGGGGATTTCCCATTCCATGTGCTCTCTTGAATATGAGATCCACCGCCCGCTGTATGACTGGGTGGTGGAGCACAGCCAGAACATGCTGCCTGCCAGGCCGCGCCAGCTGGAGTTCGCGCGCCTGAACATGACGCAGACCGTGATGAGCAAGCGTTACCTGCGGCAGCTGGTGGAGGGCGGCTGGGTGCGCGGATGGGACGACCCGCGCATGCCGACCCTGTCCGCGCTGCGCAGGCGCGGGTACACGGGCAGCGCGATCCGCGATTTTGTGGACCGCATCGGCATGAGCAAGGCGGATTCCGTGGTGGATCTGGCGCTGCTGGAAGCATGCGTTCGGGACGACCTGGGCGAAAAATCGCCCCGGCTGATGGCTGTGCTACAGCCGCTGAAGGTGGTGCTGACCAACTGGCCGGAAGGCGAAAAGAAGACGCTGACCGTGGAGAACCATCCGGATCATCCGGAAATGGGCACCCATGAAATCACCATGGGCAGGGAAATCTATATCGAGCAGGACGATTTCATGGAGATCCCGGCAAAGAAATTCCAGCGGATGTATCCGGGATTCGAGGTGCGGCTGAAAGGCGCGTATATCGTGCGCTGCGACGGATGTGAAAAGGACGCGGAAGGCCGCGTGACGCAGGTGAACTGCACGGTGGATTTCGACAGCGCTTCCGGCACCGAAGGCGCGAACCGGAAAATCAAGGGGAAGACCCTGCACTGGGTACCCGCCGGCGAAGCGGTCCCCTTCGAAGCCAGGCTGTACGAGCCGCTGCTGACCGCTGACGTGAATACGGAAACGGAAGAAACCGAGGAAGAAGAGAGCGAAAGCGCCGTGCCGGATAAAAAGGACTTTATCAGCCGTCTGAATCCCGACAGCCTTACCGTGATGCGGGGACTGGCGGAGAAGGCGGCGAAGGATGCGCCGGTGGGAACCACGTATCAGTTCCTGCGCACCGGCTACTTCTGCAAGGATCCGGATTCCACGGACGCGCTGCCGGTATTCAACCGTACGGTAGGCCTGAGGGACAGTTTTGCCAGGCAGATGAACAAATAGACGGAAGGAATCACAGACATGGAAGTGAGGACAAGATTTGCGCCCAGTCCCACCGGGTTCATGCACCTGGGCGGGCTGAGAACGGCGCTGTACAATTACCTGTTTGCCCGGAAACTGGGCGGAAAATTCATTCTGCGCATCGAGGATACGGACCAGGAGCGCTTTGTCGAAGGCGCGACGGAAGTGATTTACGATACCCTGCGCTCCTGCGGTATGAACTGGGACGAGGGGCCGGACGTGGGAGGCCCGTGCGGACCCTATATCCAGTCTGAAAGAAAAGCGCTGTATCTGCCCTACGCGGAGGAGCTGGTGCGCAGGGGCCGCGCGTATTACTGCTTCTGCACGAAGGAAGAACTGGACGAGCGCAGGAAGGCGGCGGAAGCGCGCGGGGAAGTGTTCAAATACGACAAGCACTGCCTGCACCTGAGCCCGGAGGAGGTGCGGCGCCGCCTGGACGCGGGAGAGCCGTATGTGATTCGTCAGAACGTGCCTCAGGAAGGGGAGAGCAGCTACCATGATCTGGTGTACGGCGATATCACGATGCCGAACGACACCCTGGACGATATGGTGCTGATCAAGGCGGACGGCATGCCCACCTATAATTTCGCGAACGTGATCGATGACCACCTGATGGGCATCACGCATATCCTGCGCGGCATGGAGTACCTATCCTCCACCCCCAAATACAACATGCTCTACAGCGCTTTCGGGTGGGAGATCCCGCAGTACATTCATCTGCCTACCGTGATGCGCGACGCGAAGCACAAGCTTTCCAAACGGGACGGCGACGCGTATTACAGTGATTTTGCGGAAAAGGGATACCTGACGGAAGCACTCATCAATTACCTGGCTCTGGTCGGATGGAACCCCGGAGACGACCGGGAGTTCTTTACCATGCAGGAACTGACGGAAGCTTTCGACGTGAAGGGACTCAACAAAGCGCCGGGCATCTTTGACATCGAAAAGCTGACCTGGTTCAACGCCCACTATATCCGCGAGATGCCGTTTGAGGATTATCTTGCCAAGGCCGCGCCGTGGTTTGACAGGGTTTTCGGGGATATGGACAGAAAGCCCGATTACAGGCGCCTTGCGGAACTGATGCAGGGCCGCACGGAAGTGTTCAGCCGCATTCCGGACGCCGTGGCGTTCCTGCGCTGCCGTCCGTCCTTCGGACCGGAGCTGTACTTCAACAAAAAAATGAAAACCAGCGCGGAAACCGCGCCTGCGGCGCTGGAATTGGTGATCCCCGTACTGGAAGGGATCGGGGAATGGAAGGAAGACGTGATCCATGACCGCGTCATGGAAGCAATCGCCGCGGCGGGAATGAAGAACGGCGCGGTGCTGTGGCCGATGCGCATCGCTCTGTCCGGACTGGAGAGCACACCGGGCGGCGCCTTTGAAATCGCTTATCTGCTGGGCAGGGAAGAGACACTGCTGCGCCTCAGGGACGCACTGGAAACACTGAAAAAGGGCTAAAGGAGGAAACTTTATGAAATCCGTAACCATCAAGCTGAGCTATGCAGAAGAGGTAAAGAACTTCGTCAACACCGTGAACCGCTATCCGTTTGAAATGGATCTGCGCTCCGGCCGTCATGTGGTGGACGCAAAATCGATCCTCGGGATCTTTTCCCTGGATCTGAGCAAGCCGATCGCGCTGGATATCTATACGGACCATTGCGAAGCCCTGCTGAAGGAAATCGGCAGCTATATCGTATCCGAACAGTAATCGGCGGTGAATGCACAAACAACGGCTTCCGACCGGAGGCCGTTGTTTTTCGGAAAACATTTTGTTAGCACTCTTGAAAGATGAGTGCTAAAAATGCTTGATTTTCGTCCGTATCAGTGGTATACTTTTCATGCGCAGAAGCGCAGAAACGGATTGGAGGGTTTATGATGCAGAAAGGCAATATTTCGATACATGCACAGAACATCATGCCGGTGATCAAGCGCTGGCTGTATTCCGATAAGGATATCTTTATCCGGGAAATGGTTTCAAACGGATGCGACGCCATCACCAAGTACCATATGGTGCGGCCTGAGGATACGGAGGCACTGTCGGTGCATGTGACAGTTGATCCGCAGGCGGGCGAGCTGCGCTTTGAGGACAACGGCATCGGCATGACCTGGGAAGAAGTGGAGAAATACATCAACCAGGTGGCTTTCTCCAGCGCGGAAGAATTTCTGAAGAATTACTCCGGCGAGGACAAATCCGGCATCATCGGCCATTTCGGCCTGGGCTTTTATTCCGCGTTCATGGCGGCGGACAGGGTGACCATCGATACGCTTTCCTGGCAGGAAGGCGCGAAGGCGGTCCGCTGGGAAAGCAGCGACGGCATGACGTTTGAAATGACGGACGGGGAGAGGGCAACGCGCGGCACGGTCATCACCCTGCACATCATGGAAGAAGAGAAGGAATTCCTGGACGAGTGGAAGGTGCGCGAGATCCTGGAAAAATACTGCGGTTACATGAGCGTGCCGGTATATCTTGAAAAGGTCGAGCCTCCGAAAAAAGAGGAGGAGAAGGCGGACGCGGACAAGGCAGAGAAGGATCAGGAAGCGGAAAGCGGAAAAGAAGAGGAAAAGAAAGAACCGGAAGCGCCCAAGCCCATCAACGAGACCCATCCGCTCTGGCTGAAAAACCCGAAGGACTGCACGGACGAGGAATACCGGGAGAATTACCGGAAGCTGTTCCATACCTTCGACGAACCGCTGTTCTGGATCCACCTGAACGTGGACTATCCGTTCAACCTGAAGGGCATCCTGTATTTCCCCAAAATCAAAAAGGATTTCGGCGGGCAGGAGGGAGAAATCAAGCTGTTCAACCGGCAGGTATTCGTTGCCGACAACATCAAGGAAGTGATTCCGGAATTCCTGATGTTGCTGCGCGGCGTGATCGACTGCCCGGACCTGCCGCTGAACGTGTCGCGTTCCTTCCTGCAGAACGACGGATATGTGCGCAAACTGTCCGCGCATATCACCAAGAAAGTGGCGGACAAACTGAACTCGCTGTTCAAGGAGGACGTGAAGCAGTACCAGACCTACTGGGACGATATCCATCCCTTCATCAAGTACGGCTGCCTGCGCGACCGGAAATTCTTTGAGATGGTAAGCGGAATCCTGCTGTATAAAACGACGGACGACAGATACCTGACCCTCGGTGAATACCGCGACCGGAATACCAAGGCGGAAAAGAAAGTTTACTACACAACGGATAAAAACCGCCAGGCGGCGGCCATCGCGCTCTACACCGGCCGGGATATCGACGTGGTGGTGATGGATACGCTGATCGATATGAACTTCATGTCCTTTATGGAGATGGAAGGCGGCGAGGACGCGCCGACCTTTGTGCGCGTGGATGCCGGTGTGGACGGCCTGACGGATGAGGAGAAAAAGGACTCGGACCTGAAGCAGGAGGATTATGAGAAGCTGTTCCGGGACGCGCTGGGACAGAAGGAACTGGAAGTCAGGCTGCAGGCCCTGGCGGATGAAAGCCTGCCCGCGCTGCTGGTGGAAGATGAGCAGATGCGCCGCTACAAGGAAATGAGCGCGGTGTACGGGCAGTCCTTCAACCTGCCGGACAAATACAGCCTTGTGCTGAACACGCAGTGCGATACGGTGAAGAAGCTGAACGGAATGGAAGACGCGGAAATGAAGGAGATGCTCTGCCGGCAGATCTATGACCTTGCGCGGCTGTCCTCCCGTCCGCTGGAATCCGAAGACCTGAAACAGTTCATCGAACGCAGCCAGAAGCTGATGGCGTATCTGGCAAAATAAAACATTCTGTTTATGCGCGCCGCGGCGGTTCTTTTGCGAAGAACGCCGCGGCGTTTTGCATACAGAGCGGATGCCGCATTGACAGATTGCCGTTTTTCCTTTACTATGCTCATGAAATCACATTTGGGAGTGGCGCAGGCGCATGTTTAAGCTGATTATTGCCGACGACGAACCGCGGATCCGCGAAGGCCTTCTGAAAATCGTGGACTGGACGGCGCTGGGCTTTGAGGTAGCAGGCTGTTACGCGGACGGCACGCAGGTGCTGGCACATCTGAAACGGAACGCGGCCGACGCGGTGCTGACGGATATCAGGATGCCGCGTCTGAACGGGCTGGAAGTGGCGCGTGAGATCAGGGAACACTTTCCGCATACGCTGTGCGTGCTGGTATCGGCCTATCAGGAGTTTGAGTTCGCCCACCAGGCCATATCGCTGGGTGTGGCGGATTACCTGTTCAAACCGACCCGCATATCAGATATCAGGCGGGTATTCGGGAATCTGGCCAAACGGCTGGAACAGGAAGCCGTCGAACTGGAAGCGGCGGACGAGAGGCAGCGCAGATATGAGGAGATGAATGAGCTGTGGCGCCGACAGACGCTGTACGACCTGTATATGGGGATCCTTCCGGAAGAGGAAAGCATCCGGCGGCAGATGGCGCATTTCTACCCGGACGTACGGGAGTGCGCGGTGCTGCTGCGGCTGTTTTCCGTTTCGGCGGGCGATCAGAAACTGAACGATGATGAATTGAAGGAAACCCTGCGTCACACCCTCCGCGGGGACCGGGCGGGAGTGAAATACGACGCGGTATATGTGGATGCCGGCGAGGCTGCCGTTGCGGCGGTTGTCGAGGCGGGAGATACGGGGGAGAAGGCAAAAATCCTGGATGAGGCGCTGGCAGAGGCGGTGCGTCAGGCAAAGGATGTCACGGGTATAGAACTGAAACTGGAAAAGAAAGGAGCTTTCCCGTCGCTTTCCGCGTTCGCCGGACGGCCGAGAACACCGCTGAGACTGAGCATGGAAGCGGATGCCGGCCAGCTGGACGGCGAATCAGTGCGTACGATCCGTTCGCAGCAGCAGCTGATGCTCAACTACATCCGCGCGGGAGAACGGGACAAGGTGATGAACCTGTCGGACGCAATGCTTTCCGGAATGAGCGCGCTGACGGTGGGCATGCAGAAGAATCTGGTGATGGATACGGTTTCCCGTCTGCAGCTGAAGCTGCAGGAGACGGAGCAGATCCCTTTTTCCGTGCCGCGCTATGACAGCCTCTGGAACGCCGGTGAAGAAACGGCGGAATGGTTCCGGGAACAGCTGGAGGCGTTTCTCTCGCAGATCCCCAGGCAGAAAAACACACAGTGGATCGTCCGCCAGCTGAAAAACTATATTCAGGAGAATTACGGCCAGCAGATTTCCCTGGAAACGGCCTCGGAGCATGTTTGCCTGAGCGCGGTTTATATCAGCCGGATCTTCAAACAGGAAACAGGAGAAGGCTTTACTGATTATCTGACCGGCGTACGCCTGGAAAAGGCAAAGGAACTGCTGGTGAATCCCGATATCCGGGTGTATGACGTGGGGCAAAGGACCGGCTATCCGAACCCAAGGTATTTTTACCGTGTGTTCAAACGGCTGACGGGCCTTACTCCGGGACAGTACAGGCGGGTATCGGTGGGAAAGGAAACGGAATGATGCCCGGAGAGGAGCGGAAAAGAACGCGCCTGCTGTGGCGGAACCGGCGGTTCACCGGGATGCTGCGGAACAATTTTCTTTTGATTGCCCTGGCTTTCTCGGCCCTGCTTTTGTCCGTGCTTTTTCTTGCATACCGGTATTCCTCGCAGAGCGTATTGGATCAGCTGAGCGAGAATAACCTGACGAATCTGCGCGAATCCGTATCCCAGATGGAAAACACCATCCTGCGCACCCGGGGCACGCTGCTGGTGCTTGCGCAGAGCCAGGACGTGGAGTATTATCTCCGGCAGGATAAGAGTCTGTTTACGGATCTGGAGAGGACGGGACAGGTGGTCAGAATCCGGCAGATGATCAACGGTTATATTGCGGGCGACGCCTGCCTGCAGTCCATATCCGTTTATGACCGGCAAACCAGGCTGATGATCAGCGACAGCGGCATGGTGATGACGGGGGAAGCGGAAAATGCCGCGACTCAGACGGAGAGCGATACGGGATGGCTTCCGCTGATCGACGTGCTGCTCAGCCGGGGCCAGCTACCGCCTGTGCCGCGGCTCAGCCAAAGGAACACGCCGGTGCTGACCATTCTGCAGTCCGCTCCGCTGCTGCTGCGGGAGTGGAAAGGCATGGTGGCCGCCAATCTGGACAGCAACCGACTTTTTGACGCTGTGGGCGGCGGATTCGGCTACCTGGCAACCGACGCGGAAGGGCGGATCATCGGGGCGAGCGACCGGGGGCTGATCGGGAAAAGGATCAGCGCGGATATTCTTCCCGAAGAGATCTGGCAGACAGAGGGAAACCGTATGATCCGCACCGACGCAGGAAGCGCGCTGGTCAGCGCCGCGTCCTCGGTGTACGGCTGGTGGTTTTACCGTACGGATACCATGGAAACCTTCAACGCACGGATGAATACCTTTCGCAGGGGCACATTGATCCTGGCTGCGGCGGGACTGCTGCTTTGCACGTTTTTCGCCTATATCATCTCCCTTCGCATGTTCCTGCCGGTCAAAGGGCTGATGCGTACCCTGAAGGAGAGAAGCGATGAGCTCGCTCTTCCGATCGGGGAGCGGGAAGAAACCGGAAACGAAATCGCCTATCTGACGGATACGGTGCTGCGTTCACTGGACCGGAACCGCGAACTGAAGGACGACCTGACAGAACGCCTGCAGCGGATCACGGACCTGCGGCTGAAAATGCTTCGCAGCCAGATCAATCCCCATTTCCTGTACAATACGCTCGCGTCCATCAACTGGATGGTGCTGGAGAAAATGCCGGAAGACAATGAGATCTCGGAAGCGATCTGCCTGCTTTCCGATCTGCTGCGCACGGCGCTGAAGAGCCCGACACTGGTGCCGCTGGATCAGGAACTGGAGCAGGCGGAGCGTTATCTGCAGCTGCAGAAGCTGTGCCTGAAAAGCAACGTGCAATGGACGGTGACGATCGATCCGGAAAGCCGGGACGCGCTGACTCCTTCCATGCTGCTGCAGCCCCTTGCCGAAAACGCCATCAAGTACGGCCTTGACCCGGAAAGCGCGGGAAGCCTGCATATCGGGATCGGTGTGGTGCGTGAAGGAGAGATGCTTCGCGTGACGGTGTCGGATGACGGCAGGGGGGTATCGCAGGAGGAACTTTCCCAGCTTACGGAAAAGCTGAAACGGGAGGGCAACGCCATCGGCCTGCGCAATATCGATCAGAAGCTTCAGCTGATTTTTGAAGGAAAAGCGCGCCTTGTGCTGAAACGGAACGAACCAACGGGCTTTGCGGTAGAAATTGTATACCCTTATCTTAAAATAAGTGACGATGCCGGCGGAAAGGAGACGCTCCGGAAACAGGCTTAGCACGGAAAAGCAAAAAAGGGCACTTTACAAACAGATCAACCGGAGTAAAATAAAAGTGTTGCAAACCCGGTTCATGACGGATGGAGGTGCTCTATGGAGCGAAACGGTGTATCCTCCCGAAGAAAAAGAAGCACGCTGATCTATATCCTTCAGCATCCGTGGCTGTATCTGCTGATGCTGCCGGGATTGATTTACATTTTCATATTCAATTATATCCCGATGTACGGCGTCGTGATCGCTTTTGAGAAGTTCAACTTCGTCAAGGGCATTTTCGGCAGCAAATGGATCGGTCTGGAGAATTTCCGCGAACTTTTCGGTTCCGAACAGTTTCTGCGCGTGTTCCGGAATTCGCTGGAATTCAGCCTGCTGAGGCTGCTGTTCAGCTTTCCGATGCCGATCCTGCTGGCGCTGTTCCTGAACGAAGTGCGGCATATGAAATTCAAAAAAGCCATTCAGACGATCGTGTACATCCCGCACTTCATCTCCTGGGTGGTGGTGGCGAGTCTCGTCATCAATCTGCTGCTGCCCACCAAGGAAGGCGCGGTCAATACGATCCTGTCCTGGTTCGGCATGGCGCCGGCCAATTATCTGACCTCGTCCGCGCATTTCCGCGGCATCATCATCACGGCGGAAATCTGGAAAGGCGCGGGCTGGGGCACCATCGTGTATCTGTCCGCCCTCAGCCAGGTGGATCAGGAGATTTACGAGGCGGCGTATATCGACGGCGCGAACCGATGGCAGATCATGCGGAAAATCACCCTGCCCGGCATCATGAGCACTGTTTCGGTGATGCTGATCCTGCGGATCGGCAGCCTGATGAACAATGGCTTCGAACAGATCTATCTGCTCTACTCACCCATGGTGTACGATGTGGCGGATGTGTTTGAAACC
>CADBNX010000101.1 GCA_902796115.1 uncultured Eubacteriales bacterium | reverse complement strand
GTGGAGAAGAAGCACACGAGCACGCCCATCTGCACGCCCCGGAATCCGAGCAGCGCGCCGAGGCACAGGACAGGGATGGGGATGAGGAGCAGACGGAAGAGCGACGCGGTAAGCGCGGTCTTGCCGCAGCGGCGCACGGTTTCGATTTCGGTGATCGCGCCGAGGCCGATCAGGGCCAGCGGCGTACCGACATTACTCAGGCTGGTGACAGTGGAGGTGAGAAAATCGGGCAGCAGGGTACCGAGACCGGTCGCAGAGAAGAAGGTGCCGAGCAGGGCCGCGATCAGGAAGGGATTGGTGAATACTTTTTTGAGCAGGGCGGCCGGGCCCTGCTTTTTCTGTCCGGATTCGGAGAAATGCATCAGCACCACCGGCGCGCACAGGTTGTACAGAATGATCATCAGCGGCAGCACCAGGGAAAGAGCGCTGCCCGCCGCGTCCCCATACAGGTTGATCAGCAGCGGAAGGCCCAGAATGGCGGAATTGGAACGGAAAACGCCCTGGATGAATTCTCCCGCCCAGACCCTTCTTTTGATGAAGCGCGGCACGATCAGGCACAGCAGCGCGAGCGTGAGCGCGGTGAGCCCCAGACAGAAAGCGAGCAGCTTCCAATCCGCGGCGGCGCTCAGGTCGCTCCGATAGATCTGGCGGAAAATCTGCATCGGGATAAAAAGCTTAAAGCAGAGCTGATTCACTTTGGACGCGGTTTCCCGACTGAGCCATCCGAGACGCCTCAGCAGCATGCCGATCAGCGCCATCAGGCAGATCGGCGCGACTCCGTTGAACGCAAAGGAAAGGATTTCCATGGAGTGCCTCCTTCGGGGAAACGGTCTCCCGCGCGCGTTTTTTATCCCGTCCGCGGGGGATTCCGGGGAGGGGACGGCGCATCCTCCTCCCCGCGCCGTTTCCGGCGTTTTTATTCGACCGAATAATCAAGCTCCCAGGTCCGTGTTTCCCCCGGCCGGAGGAAATCCATGCCGCTCTCTTCCGCGGGAATGGGCAGGTTCGGCGCGTCGATCATCCAGCTCATCGGCTCGGGACACAGGAAGCCCTTCCTGCCGCCCCAGTTCCACATCATATTGAAGCGGAACGCGTCACATACGTGCCAGCAAAGCCGGTGACGCGTGCCCTGCAGATATCCGTCCGGGCCGTCCACCTCCATCATGTCGGAGACGGCGAACTCTTCGGGATGGAATTCTCCGGAACGTATGGAGGCGATCA
Source organism: uncultured Eubacteriales bacterium (assembly GCA_902796115.1). GTDB lineage: Bacteria > Bacillota > Clostridia > Christensenellales > Aristaeellaceae > RUG756. The sequence goes on along the minus strand of CADBNX010000101.1, from coordinate 1,497 downwards.
GCGGGGAAGCGGTTCTCTTTTCCAGCGTGGGAATGATCGTGACCGGATCAAACAGCCATTCCCGCTTTACGGGCACCCGGACGGCGACGTCTCCCGGCTGATCCCCGTCAAAGGACAGGTTCAGCGCGCTGTGGAAGCCTACCCCGCAGGGCATGTCCGCGCCGCTTTGATTGGTGACGGTGACCGACTGGCGCAGGCCCAGGTCATCCAGTCTGAAGGCACGGGTGACGGAGAAGGCGTGCGGGAAATAGTCATAGCGGTTTTCAGTGCTGGAATCATAGCGGAACTCGGCGTCACCGGTCTGCCGGAAGGGGGCCGCCGAGAGAAAACCGTGCATGTGGTTCCCGCGCGCGTCATTGATCGGAAAACGGTATTCCCGTCCCTCAAACGTGAAGCGGCCCGCGCGGATGCGGTTGGGCGGGAAAAGCAGCGGGATGCCGTATACATTCGGATTGCCGGAAAGCTCCTCCGCGCTGTCCGGCTGCCGGAAACAGTCCTGCGGACAATCTGCATGGCGCAGGGAGATGCTGTTGGCCCCGAAGGACGGCAGAATGAGGGCGGTATATTTGCCGCCCGTCAGCCGTACGGCTTCGGTGCCCATCCAGGTCACATGGTCTGATTTCATCGCAATGCCTCCTTATCATAATACACCGGGTATCAATTCGCACAGGAAAACGGCCGCGCAGGCGCACAGCGCCACCAGAATGAGGCTTTTTGTGCGGAAGGAGAGAAACACCATCACACAGAAAGCCACGGCCGCGGAAACGGGACTGCCCGTTTCGGACAGGATGGCCGGAAAGGTCATGACGGACAGAGTGACATAGGGCATGTAGTGCAGAAACGAACGGACGAATACGGAACGGAAACGCCGACGGATCAGAGCCAGCGGAACCATGCGGATCAGGTAGGTGACAAGCGCCATCACGGCGATGGAAAGCGTCGGACTCATAGTTCCTCCCGGACGGGCGCGGCAATTGCCGCCGCGGCCGAAAGCGCAAGCGTCAGGATGATGACCCGGAAGCCCGAGGAGATTCCGGGCAGCGCGAGCGTAAACAAAAGTGAAAAAAGCATCGAAAGCGGAATCAGGACGCGCAGCGCCTTCTGCTGCTTCGCGGGCGGCAGGATGATGCCCATGAACATCGCGTACAATGCCACGTTCAGCGCGCGGAGTACGGCGGCGGGCAGGACGGAACCCGCTGCGGCGCCGAGCGCGGTGCCGAGCACCCAGCCGGGAACGGCGGCGGCAATCAGTCCGCCCATATAGGAGGCGCGCAGCGGAAGGCGGCGCAGCATGGAAGCGCCGAACACCTCATCCGTGACCCCGAAGGAGACAAGGAGCCGCGCCGGGAGGGTCGTATCCGGGCTGATGCGCTGGCTGAGCGCGGAGGACATGAGCAGATAGCGCAGGTTGATCAGCAGCATGGTGAGCACGGTTTCCGTCAGGGAAGCGCAGGAAGCGATGAGGCCGAGCCCGGCAAACTGGCCCGCGCTGGTCAC
>CADBNX010000100.1 GCA_902796115.1 uncultured Eubacteriales bacterium | reverse complement strand
GTGAAAACATCTCCGAATACGCCTCCGGGTGCAACGTCGCCGGTGACGACAGCGGCAGCGCCTGTTCGAGCGGGGGAAATATTTACTATTACTGGATCGGCAAGTATTTCGATCAAAACGTGTATCACGGGCGTGGGGCTCGCTGGCTGTGCGCAGAGGGAATTCCGCAGAACAGCGAAGGCAGCAGAATCAACGCCGATTTGAGTGATGAAGACACTGCGCGGCTGATCGAAAACAATCTGATATACAAGAGCGGAGATGCGTACAACCTCAATTTCGCCTGTTTCGGAAGCAAGACATTCGGGGACTTCGTCTCGAAATTCGAATGCGGCGACCCGGAAACGGAAAAGACGCTTTCCGATTGGGTTACAGCTCTGAGAAAGGAGTTTGCGTCCTTTATGCCAAAGCGTCTTGATGCGCAGATCAACCAGTGGGTAACCTATTTCGCAAACCAAATTGTCGGGTTTGTCTCGGAAGAGCTTATCAGGCGAGGTGTCATGGAAAAGCCCGAGCAGGACCGCCCGCTGACAAATGGCGTCTTCTATGTGGAGGGCAGGTATATTTCCAACATTTGAGCAATATGAAAGACTTTAGAACTGCTTCTGAACTCTTAGGGAAACACCGGAGAATGTGACAGCATAACGACATTCCCGGATGCGGATCGGGCTGTGAAAGCCTGAACGCCGTATCCGGGGATTGCTTTTTCTTGTATGCAAGGTACATTTCTACGCCGGGAAAAGGGACGTCGCAGAAATCATGATGACTTCCATAACGTCCCGTTGCTCTCAATCTGTAAGCGCTTTCCCGGTTATCCGCAGATTTCCCGGTTCACATCCTCGCGGAAGGCGAGCAGCTGCTCCGGGGAGGCTGGCGCGGTGAAGAAATCCACCTTGCCGAAGTGCTTTTCGATCAGCTTTTCGCAGGCCTCCCGGCCTCTGCGCTTTTCAAGCAGCTGCAGGGCGCGCATATCGAGGATGGCTTCGTGGAAATTCTTCTGGTGGACGGACTGAATGGCGTCCCCCTTCCTGCCCGGGTATACGCTGTAAGCGGTGCCCGGGTTGTTGTTGTAGCCGCAGGGCTCGAATTTGGGGTCGTAGAGCCCCTGGCTGAGCTTATCGTAATAGTAGTTGTAGCCCCAGTGCAGGAAGCCCTCGATGCGGGCCTGATACATCTGGATGCCGATCATGCGGTTGCGCTCGGGCGGCGTGACGAGAATGCGGTTGCTCAGGCCGTTTTTGATCTGCCCGCCGGTGTAATAGCACCACAGGTGCGGGCATTTGCCCACAAAGTCTCCCACGGTGCGCGTGACCGCGATCGGGGTTTTGACGAGGCCCTTTTCATAGAACAGGTATTCCGACAGCGCGTCGCCCGTCATGTATCCGTCCAGCAGATCGCCGACCGCGTCCAGCGCGCGGCGGTAGGAATCGGCGTTCTTTTCCGACGGCTCGTCGGAAATATGGAAAAGCATTTTCCGATCCAGCTTTTCCTGTTTCAGGAAATCGAGCAGCGCCGGGATATAGGCATGCAGGAATACCGTGTACGCGTTCCCGCCGGCGTCCGTTTCCCAGCCGAAAATCCGCCGCTTCCTGCCGTTGACCGTCGCGATGATTTTCGGCGCGGATTTGGCGCCCCACTGGGAGAAAAGGTGCGCGTGCTCGAAATATGTCATGCCTTCTTCCCGGCAGATGTCGAGGAATTTCTTGAGCAGGGAGAAGTCAAAGCTGTACCGGCCGTTGTTTTTCGTGACGCCGACCAGCTGCGCGGTCATGCGCTCCCGGCCGACGGGCGTATCCAGCGGCGGGGTAAAGGCGGGCGTCAGGATCATGTTCATGCCGTTGCGCACGGCGGCGGCGACATACGAGCGCATGATGCGGAAAAATTCGTCGGAGAAGATGGGCACATTGTAGTAATCCGCCAGACAGTCACAGTGGAACCAGTTGGTGTATTTGAGGGTCTGCTTCGGCAGACGGTCGGGCAGGACGCGCACGGTCATGGTAAGGCTGCCGATTTCGCTTTTGTCCAGTCCGCTGTGGAAAACGAGCCGCACGGGCCGGGAGCCGCTTTTGAGCGTTTTCCCGTTTTCGTTCACGCAGATCCACAGGCTCTGCCAGCTGTCGCAGGCCGCGTTCAGCGTGGTTTCCTCGCCCTCCTCAAAATAGCAGCAGGACCAGGGATACGGGATATCCAGGATCCTCGGGTTGGTTTTTTTCGGGAGCAGCATATCCCCGAACAGGCCGGGCTTATGCTCTCCGCCGATGCCGACGTCGGTGTGCAGCACGGGCACATACCCCACCAGATAGCAGGTGACGGGCAGCTCGCTTTCCACCCGCATATACACGGGCAGGGTGCGGGCCTCCTCGCCGCCCTCCTTCAGCCGGAAAGCGGCCTGGAAGGAGAGGGGCTCGTTTTCAAAGCAGGACAGACAGTTCACTTCCGTGTCCGGACATTCGTCCGTGAACACCCGGTGCAGCGAGGAGAGCAGTTTCAATTCCAGCATGGTTCTTCCTCCTTTTGTTGTGAGAATTGATCACACAAACGGAACTTCTTCGCGTTCCGCCCATTTTCCGTCGGTAAAATCGGGGATCGCCTGCGGCGCGCCGCCCATCTCGATGGACTGCGCGGAGAGGGGGGTAAGGCACATCCACGCGGCGGCGTCGTATACGTCCACCGCCATCGGCAGGCGGCCGCGCACGCGGCGTACAAAATCGCGCAGCTCCAGAAAATCCATGCCGCCGTGCGGGTCGGACGCGGAGGCGGCGTAATCCCGCCAGAGGGGATGATCGATCTGATCCCGGATCTCATGCAGCGGCTGCCATTCGCCGTGTCCGCGGTGTCCGTCCTCCTGTGCGCTTTCGATGTGGAGCGCGTCCTTATCCTCGCTGATGATGCCGAGCGTGCCCTGCACGAGGAACCCGCGGGAGTAGGGGCGGGGCAGGAGCACATTGTGCTTCAGGAAAATCAGCTCGCCGCCCGCGCACCGGATCAGGCTGCAGGTGACGTCCTCACAGGCGAAGGGGATATCGCGCATCGGGTTGTCCGGGGCGAAGCGGTCAAAATAGGAGCGCATGCCGTTTGCGGGGCTGCCCATGGAGGAGACGCTGACCAGGCGGTTGCCGCAGTTGACGCGCAGGATTTTCGAAACGGCTCCGATGGAATGCGTGGGGTACAGATCGCCGTGCCGGTGGATATTCGCTTTCACGCGGTGGCGCTCCGGGTTCAGAAAAGCATAGCGGATGTCGTGGCAGTACGCGCCCTCCGCGTATTCCACCCTGCCCAGGACGCCTTCGCGCGCGAGACGCAGCGCGGCAAGCTCCAGCCGGCCGAAGCAGCAGTTTTCAAGGAACATGAACGGCGTGCCGGATTCCTCCTGCGCGCGGACCAGCTCCCAGCACTCGCGCAGGGACGAGGCGCCGCAGACTTCCGCGGCGGTCGGGATCCCGGCGCGCAGAAAATCGATCGTGATCGGGATATGGCTGATCCAGTTGGTGATCACAAATACCAGGTCGGTTTCCTTCCGGCGGATGATCTCGTGATAATCCTGAAAGCATTCCGCCTCGACGCCGCGTTCCTTCAGGATATCACTGCCTTTTTTGACGAGATCCGCGTCCAGATCACAGATCGCGGTGATGCGCATGCCGGGCACCGCCGTCATCGTGGGCAGAAGCCCGCTGCCGCGCGGCCCGAGGCCGATGACCGCGGCGCGAAGCGTGTCGGATGGATGCATCATGGCTTTTCCTCACTTCTCTTTGTTCTGGCAATTGTTCTCGGTCACTGTTCACCTTGTGAACAGCTTCCCGATCCGGGAAACCGGTTCGGGGACACGGTTAACGCATGAATTACAAAAATGCAACAAATAAGACACTTTGGGGGAGGAACAGGTTCCTCCGCCACCAGGCTCACGCTTCATGCGTGAGCCGTGGGTTCGGGGATATCATCCATTGTACACCAGATTGTTTTATGTTACAATGAATCATCGTTCCAGTTTTTTGCAGGATCGTTTACGATGGGAGTGCAAAGCATGATCGGGGAAAGAATTCTGGAATTGACCGGGGATATCGTGATCTCCAATCTGGCGACCGAACGCGTTCATTCCACGCAGGGAGAGGTGTTCCGGGCGGAGCACCGGGATAACAACGTGCTCTTCTATATCCTCAACGGCACGCGGGATTACCTGGAAAACGGCAGAAAGTACCTGACCGTCACGCCGCGCAGCCTGATGCTGATGCCGGCGGATTCCTCCTATCAGTCCGTCAGCACGAGCGAAGAGGACGGACTGGGCATCAGCATCGATTTCAACCTGAAGAACGCCGCGGGAGAGGAGATCATTCTGGATACGCTTCCGAGCGCGCTGCTCAGGGATGAGGACGGATACTACATCGGAAAGATGCGGCAGGTGATCGACTGTCTGTACCGGGGCGGGCTGTACTGCCTGAAGGCCAAGTCACTGTTTTACGATCTGCTGTTCAGCCTGGCAAGCGATCAGGTTTCCGCCGCGGGAAAAGGAGCGTCCGTGCTTCCGGCCGTGCGCTATATGGAGTGCCATCCGGCCGAAAGCTGCCGCATCGACGCACTTGCGGAGCTGTGCTTCATGAGCCGCAGCACTTTTTACCGCAGGTTTCAGGAGGAATACCATGAAAGCCCCGCGGCCTGGCATCTGCGCCGCCGCGTGGAGCGGGGCCGGGAACTGCTGCGGGAAGGGCTGACGGTGGAGGAGACCGCGCGGCGCCTGGGATTCTGCGACGCCGCGCATTTCAGCCGTGTGTTCCGGCAGCTGACCGGTACAGGCGCGGGCAGTGTGCGCAGAGAGGCACAATGATACAAGATTCTGACATTCCCACGCATGGAAAAACATGCGCGGATGTGGTATAATAACAGCGAAAGCAAACCTGAAGGAGGCAGTTTATGTTGGATTACCGTACCGTAGCTCCCAATGATATCCCGAAAATGGCCGCCATTCCCGTGGTGCTGTGCGAAACGGAAGTGGACCTTTACTGGAAAATGGCCCTGGAAGTGGCCGAAGTGATCGAGGAAAACAATAAAAAGGGCGAGGAGACCGTGATGATCATTCCTTACGGCCCGATCGGTCC
>CADBNX010000099.1 GCA_902796115.1 uncultured Eubacteriales bacterium | reverse complement strand
GCGTCGTCTTGCCGTGGTCTACGTGACCGATCGTTCCGATGTTTACATGCGGCTTTGTACGTTCAAAATGTTCCTTTGCCATGGGGCATCTCCTCCTTAAAACGTTCGAACGTTTCTGATGCCGGTCCAGCCGGCGCACAGTCAGCCGGCATCAAGCCGGTGTTTTCATGCGACTCAAGGCATGAAATGGAGCGGGTGATGGGAATCGAACCCACGTAGCCAGCTTGGGAAGCTGGAACTCTACCATTGAGTTACACCCGCGTGCAAGGATGATTGTACCCTTGAAAGCGGAGTTTGTCAACAGGAAAAACACGGTTTTCCGACGAAAAAACGAAAATGTTCTGAAATTGTTTTTTCATCATAACTTGCAGGCGCATAGAAATAATGATATAATTCGATATGCGTTCCCCCCGGGAACGCACGTCATTATAAAAAGGGGCGGTTTTGATGAGATACAGAGTCGGCGTGATCGGTGCGACGGGCATGGTGGGACAGCGCTTTGTAAGGCTGCTGGAGAATCATCCATGGTTTCGGGTGACAGCGCTGTGCGCGTCTCCCTCCAGCGCGGGGAAAACCTACGAAGAAGCGGTGAAGGGCCGCTGGGCTTTTGACTGCCCGATCCCGGAATACGCGAAGCGCATCACGGTGACGGATGCCGCGCAGGTGGAGAAGGTCGCCGCGGAAGTCGACTTTGTATTCTGTGCCGTTTCCCTGCCCAAGAGCGAAACGCGGGCGCTGGAGGAAGCCTATGCCCGGGCGGAAGTGCCCGTGGTGAGCAACAACAGCGCGTGCCGGCAGCTTCCCGACGTGCCGATGATGATCCCCGAAATCAACGGCGGCCACGCGGGCGTGATTGCGGCCCAGCGCAGAAGGCTGGGCACGAAGCGCGGGTTCATTGCCGTGAAGCCGAACTGCTCCATCCAGAGCTATGTTCCGGCACTGACGCCGCTTCTCGGCTGCGGCATCCAAAAGATCAGCGTATGCACCTACCAGGCCATCAGCGGCGCGGGCAAAACCTTTGCGCGCTGGCCCGAAATGATCGACAATGTGATCCCCTATATCGGCGGGGAAGAGGAAAAAAGCGAACAGGAGCCCCTGAAGGTATGGGGCACGCTTTCTCCCTCGGGTGATGAAATCATCAGCGCCGCAGAACCCGTCATCAGCGCGCAGTGCCTGCGCGTGCCGGTATCCGACGGGCATATGGCCGCCGTAAGCGTTTCCTTTGAGAGAAAGCCTTCGGCGGAAGAAATGATCGCGGCCTGGCGGCAGTTCCGCACGGAACCGGAGCGGATGGGGCTGCCCAGCGCGCCGTCGCCCTTCCTGCAGTATTTTGACGAACCGGACCGTCCGCAGACCCGGCTGGACCGTGATTTCGGCGGCGGCATGGGCGTGTCGATCGGCCGGCTGCGGGAAGACCGTATCTTTGACTGGCGTTTTGTGTGCCTTTCCCACAATACCCTGCGCGGCGCTGCCGGAGGCGGGGTGCTGACGGCGGAGTATCTGTGCGCGAAAGGCCTGATCGAAGCAAAGGAGTGAGCCGATGAAAAAGCCGCTCTTCACGGGGAGCGCGGTTGCGCTGATTACCCCGATGCATCCGGACGGCTCCGTGGACTTTGAGGCGCTGCGCCGTCTGACGGAGGAGCAGATCCGAGGCGGTACGGCGGCCATCGTGGCCTGCGGCACGACGGGCGAGCCTTCCACCATGACGGAAGACGAATGGGAAGCGGTGCTTTCCGCCGTGATCGGATACGCAGCCGGCAGGGTGCCCGTGATCGCGGGAACCGGAGGCAACAACACCGCGCACGTGATACGGCAGGCCAAACGCGCGGCGGCGCTCGGCGCCGCGGGCCAGCTGTGCGTGACCCCGTACTACAACAAAACCACCCAGGAAGGCCTGAAAGCGCATTACCGCGCCATTGCGGACGAAAGCGGGCTGCCGCTGATCATCTACAACGTGCCGGGCAGGACGGGTCTGAGCATCCGTCTGGAGACGCTCGCGGCCCTGAAGGACCACGAGGGCATCGTGGGCCTGAAGGAAGCTTCCGGGGACGCGGCCTTCGCGGCGGACGTGGCGAACGCGTGCGGAGACATGCTGCCGCTCTATTCCGGCGCGGACGAGCTGGTGTGCCAGCTCAGGGCCGTCGGCGCGGTCGGAACCATATCGGTGCTGGCAAACCTGCTGCCGGAAGAATCGCGCGATATGAACTGCCTGCCCATCGGGGAGGCTTCGCGGGTGCAGCTGCGCCTGATGCCGCTGATCAGGCTGCTGTTTTCGGAAGTGAATCCGATCCCGGTCAAGGCGGCCATGCACCTGAAGGGATGGTGCGAAAACCGCCTGCGCCTTCCCCTGATTCCCATGAGCGGGGCGGGGGAGGAGAAGCTTGAAGCGGAGATGAGGAGGCTTGGTATCCTGTGAAGCTGATTTTATCCGGCGCCTGCGGCAGAATGGGCCATGAGGTGGCGAAAGCCGCCCGTGAGCAGGGCGTCGAAATCGCCTTCGGGGTGGACTGCGCATGCGGGGAGGATATGGGTTTTCCGGTGTATCCCTGCTTCCGGGACGCGCGGGACGTGCCGGCAAAAGCGGTCGTGATCGATTTTTCCCTGCCCCAAGCGCTGCAGGATGTGCTGTCGTTCGCGACGGAGCACGGCTTTCCCTGCCTGCTCGCGGCGACCGGCTACACGCAGGAGCACCTGCGCCTGATTCAAAAAAGCGCCGAAGCGATCCCGGTTTTCCGCTCCTCCAATCTGTCCCTCGGCGTGCATGTGCTCAGGCTGCTCGCCGCGGAAGCAAAGCGGATGCTGCCGGGGTTTGACATCGAAATCGTGGAGAAGCACCACAGCCGCAAAAAGGACGCCCCGAGCGGCACCGCGATGACCCTGTACGAAGCGCTGCGCAGCGAAGACAGCGTGCCGGTATACGACCGGCATCAGAACGGGCTGCGGCAGAAGGAAGAAATCGGCATTCAGGCCGTGCGGGGCGGCACGGTGGCCGGCGAGCACGAAATCGGTTTTTACGGAGAAGGGGAGACCCTGCTTCTGACGCACAGCGCGCAGAACCGCTCCATTTTCGCCTTCGGGGCGCTGCGCGCGGCGCGGTTCCTGGCCGATGACGCGCGAAAACCTGGCGAGTATCATATGGACGATCTGATCCATCTGTAGAAGAAAACTGCTGCTGACGCAGAAAAAAGGAGATATCACCATGAGTGAAATGAACAAACGCGTGGAAGTATCCAGCGAAGGCATGAGCAAGCTGGAAGAACGTCTCAATTATCTGAAGGGCGCCCGCAGGGCGGACGTGGCGGAAAAGCTGAACATCGCCCGCGGCTACGGCGACCTGAGCGAGAACGCGGAGTATGACGCCGCCAAGAACGAGCAGGCCGCGCTGGAAGCGGAAATCATGGAACTGGAAGCGACCATCCGCAACGCCGTGGTGGTTGACAACACCGATACCTCCACCGACGCGGTGGGCATCGGCTGCACGGTATCCGTGCACTATGTGGAGGACGGGGACGACGATACCTACACCATCACCAGCGCGCTGGAGAGCGCCCCGATGCAGGGCCGCATTTCCGTGGAAAGCCCCGTGGGGAAGGCGCTTCTCGGCCATGCCGTGGGCGAGACGGTCACCGTGGTCCTGCCCGACGACAGCGAATTCCATATTACGATTCAGGACATCAGCCGGGAAGGCTGAGCAAAACAGGAGGAATCAATTATGCCCGAAGTTTCCCTCTCCGAACAGGCTCTCATCCGCCGCGAAAAGCTGGCCGCGCTGCAGCAGCAGGGCAAGGATCCTTTTCAGATCGTGCGCTACGAGCAGACGCACCACTCCGCGGAAATCAAGGATCATTTCGACGCGTATGACGGGAAGGACGTCTCCATCGCCGGAAGGATGATGTTCAAACGCATCATGGGCAAGGCTTCCTTCTGCAACGTGCAGGACCGCGACGGCAGCATTCAGGTGTACGTCGCCCGGGATGATCTGGGGGAGGAAAGCTATGCCGAGTTCAAACGCATGGATATCGGGGATATCATCGGCATCGCGGGCTTCGTATTCAAAACCAAAACCGGTGAAATCACGGTGCACGCGAAATCTCTCACGCTGCTTTCAAAGTCCCTGGAACCGCTGCCGGAGAAGTTTCACGGCCTGACGGATACGGATATCCGCTACCGCCAGCGCTATACGGATCTGATCATGAACCCGGAAGTGAAGCAGACCTTCCTGTGCCGTTCCCGCATCATTCAGGAAATCAGGAATTACCTGACAAACCTCGATTTTGTGGAAGTGGAAACGCCGATGCTGGTGTCCAACGCGGGCGGAGCCGCGGCGCGTCCGTTCAAAACGCATTTCAACGCGCTGGACGAGGACGTCAAACTGCGCATTTCCCTGGAGCTGTACCTGAAAAGGCTCATCGTGGGCGGACTGGAGCGCGTGTTTGAAATCGGGCGCGTATTCCGCAACGAGGGCGTGGATACCCGGCACAACCCGGAATTCACCCTGATGGAGCTCTATCAGGCGTATACGGATTACCGCGGCATGATGGAGCTGACGGAAAACCTGTTCCGCCATCTGGCCAAAACCGTATGCGGTACGGAGAAGATCACCTATGGCGGAAAGGAAATCGACCTTGGCGCCCCGTTCGTGCGGCTGACCATGACGGAAGCCATCCGGCGGGAAACAGGCATCGACTTTGACACGGTGAAGACCGCGGAGGAAGCACTGGCCCTCGCGAAGGAGCGGAACCTGGAAATCGACCCGAAGAAGACCACCCGGGGCGATATGATCAACCTGTTTTTTGAAACCTACTGCGAGGAGAAACTGATTCAGCCGACGTTTATCATGGATCACCCGGTGGAGATCTCCCCGCTCACCAAGCGCAAGCCGGGCTCGCCGGACAAGGTGGAGCGCTTTGAGCTGTTCATCAACGGATGGGAGATGTGCAACGCCTATTCCGAGCTGAACGACCCGATCGATCAGCGGGAACGCTTCGCCGCGCAGGACGCTTTGGCCGCTGCGGGGGACGAAGAGGCGAACCATACGGACGAGGATTTCCTGCACGCGATGGAAATCGGCATGCCGCCGACCGGTGGGATCGGGTACGGGATCGACCGGCTGGTGATGCTGCTGACCGATTCCGCGGCCATCCGGGACGTGCTGCTGTTCCCGACCATGAAAACGCTTGAATAAGACAGGAAAAACCGGTATACTCCGGATGAAGGCCGCAGCAGGGGCGAAAATGCTTTTTGTCCTCTTCTGCGCCTTTTTCATGGACGGCGGCGGAAAAAACGCCGCGATCCCGCGGCACGGCATCGTACGGAACGCGGTGCCGACGGGAAACAGGACGGAGGGATGCCCATGAGAATGAACGCGGAAACCCTGATGATGAAAAACGGGAAAAGCTGTGTGCTGCGTTCCGTCGAGCCGGAGGACGCGGAGCGGATGATCGCCTATATGAAGATCATGCTGGGGGAAACCCCGTATCTTCTGCGCGCGCCGGAGGAATTTGACTATACCGCGGAAGAGGAAGCGGAGGTGCTGAGAAAGCGGCGGGACGACCCCGGGAGCCTGATGATCCTCGCGGAAAAAGACGGAGAGATCATCGCCGCGGGCGACGTGCGGCCGATGGGGACAAAGCGCCGCACCCTGCACCGCGCGACGCTGGGCCTGTCCGTGCGCCGGGATTTCTGGGGACAGGGGATCGGCTCCGCGATCATGGAGCGGCTGATCGGCCACGCCCGGCAGAGCGGATTTGAGCAGATCGAGCTGGAAGCGGTCACCTCCAACCGCCGTGCCGTCGGGCTGTACACCAAGTGGGGCTTTCAGGTGTACGGCACCCGGCCGCACGGCCTGAAATACGCGGACGGAAGCTACGCGGACGATTATCTGATGTGCAGGATGCTGAACGATCGCGATGCCGGCGAATGCACGGCTGAATAAAAGACAGGAGACATGGCCATGAAAAAGATACAGCTGGACACCTTTATGGATTTTCGGATGCTTTCCTCCCTGACCTTTTCCCCGGACGGCGGGAAACTGGCCTATGTGCTG
>CADBNX010000098.1 GCA_902796115.1 uncultured Eubacteriales bacterium | reverse complement strand
CATGCACCGCACTTCGTTTGTGCGTGCCTATCCTTCACTGGGCTTCCGCCTCGCTGCATCGCCCACAGGGCGCGCTCGGCTCCGCCCGGCGAAGCCGCTGAATGAGGATGGAAAGCAGCGGGTGTGCCCCCTCTGCACTCCCCCTGCAAGCCTTGATTCAATATTGCTTTGTACTCAGTTTGATCATGTTGCTTTAAGGCTTGTGTTTACAGCTTATTGCCCTGCCCTCCCCGGGAACAGTGACGAGTAAACGCGGAAAGTTTCCGGAATCGCCCGGACCGTCTTGATTTCAGCGCCCCGTTATGCTATCATCCCTGCGTGGAATTTTCATTCCGCTAATCTGATTTGGGAGTGAACAAGATGAAGAAACTGCTTGCCGTTATCATGGCCCTGGCGATGCTGCTTTCCATGGGCACGATCGCCTCCGCCGAAGAGGAGTACCGGGACATCATCAACATCGCAGACAACGACCAGGGCGTATCCTATGACCTGCATAAGGATACCTCCGTCAACGTGCGCAACATGCTGCGCGGCACCGTATTCGAGCAGCTGGTCACGCTGAAGAAAAGCGGCGACATCGGCCCCGAACTGTGCGAAAGCTACGACGTGAACGAGAACAGCACGGAATTCGTGTTCCACCTGCGCCGGGGCGTCAAATTCCACAACGGCAATGAAATGACCTCCGCGGATGTGGTGGCCTCCCTGAACCGCTGGCTGGAGAATTTCTCCACCGCGCGGAAAATGGTGGGCGATTCCCGTTTCCAGGCGGACGACGATTACACCGTGAGCCTGAAGCTTGAAAAGCCCGCGATCATGCTGCCGGATATGCTGGCCGGCGCGGCCCAGGCCGCGGTCATCTATCCCGCCGAATCCATCGAGCACGTCAATCCGGATACCGGCTTCATCCCCACCGAGTGGTTCATCGGCACCGGCCCTTACAAGTTCACCGAGTGGGCGGTCGATCAGTATGTGCAGCTGGATAAATTTGACGATTACGTTCCCTACGGCGATCCGGAAGCGGAGCTCGACGGCCTGTGGGGCTACAAACACGCCTATACGAAGACCCTCAAATACTGGATCGTGAAGGACGCGGCCACCCGCTTCAACGGCCTGATGAGCGGCGACTATGACTTCGTGGTCAAGCTGACCGACGACTACATCCCGGTGCTGGACGGCAATCAGGATTACACGGTTTACTCCCAGCAGACCGGCATGATCTCCCTGGTGTGGAACAAGCACACCACCGACAAGTACCTGCGTCAGGCCTGCCAGGCCATCGCCGACGCGGATGAGCTGAACACCGTCAACTACGGCTCCCTGTACGACACCGATCCCTGCTTCATGGAAGACGGGCAGCCCGCGTGGTACACCACGGCCGGCGGCGAATACTTCTGCCAGAACGATCCTGAAAAGGCGAAGGAACTCCTCGCCCAGTCCGATTGGGACGCCTCCAAGCCCCTGCGCATCCTGGTTTCCACCGGCGGACACGCGGAAGACATGCTGTTGGTGTTCGGACAGGAGCTGGAGCAGCTGGGCCTGAGCGTCGCGCTGGATCCGATGGACCGCAGCAGCATGACCGAGAAGCGCAAGGACGACACCGCCTACGAAGCGTATTTCACCACCTTCTCCTCCGTGCCGGTTCCCTCCCTGCGCAATTTCCTGGACGCCGGTTACGCCGGTTTCTCCGATGACGAGCATCTGCAGGAGCTGATGCAGGCCATGACCACCGCCGCCACCCGTGAGGAAGCCTTCGCGGTGTGGGAGCAGATCCAGGAATACTGCTACAGCGATTACGCTCCCATCCTGATGATGGGCCACTTCCACCAGGCCGCGGCGTGCACCGCGAAGCTGAGCGGCTATAATGTGTTCCTGACCACCAATTTCTGGAACGCGAAGCTGGAAAAATAATCCTTCGCATCACATGGCGGTGTTGCAGACGAAAGTCCTGCAGTACCGCCTTTTCAAATGATGTGCAGCACGATTTGCCGGAAATCGAAATTTGAAAGGGTGGTATGGAGGGGCCGCGGCCCCTCCATATTCGATCCGCAGGACCGGCTTTGCCGGTACGAGGAGAATTTTCGCGAAAGTGCGCTTGCCCACTGAGAGCGAAAATTCATTCCTTGCGGATTTTGCACCCGAAAATCTTTGGTTTTCAGCAAAATCCGAAGAATCGAGCGATACGCACGTATCGCTCGAGGGGCTGTGCAACAGCCCCATTGGT
>CADBNX010000097.1 GCA_902796115.1 uncultured Eubacteriales bacterium | reverse complement strand
ATCGAATCAAACATGATGAAGCCTCCTAATTCTGAAACATGCGCTGCGCGTTGAGCAGCTGCCGGCGATACGCTTCGCCGTATTTTGAAAAGCTTGTTTTCCGGATCTGCAGCGAGGAAAGGATTTCCGCCAGCCACAGCGGCATCGCTTCCTGAACCTTGATTTCAAGAATGGTCCATCCCTCACCGAGCAGCGGAATACCGTCCATCGTTTTTGTCAGGGTCAGGTCCTCCGTGCGATACCTGGGGTTTTCGTCGATCGTGAGCCGCAGATCGCCGTCCGGCTCGAAATACGCGGTGCGGTCATAAATGATCAGACAGGAGGGAACAAGCGTCTGATACAGATCGCGGAAGGCCGTGATCTCGCTGTTGATCTGGCCGGGCGCGCAGATGCTGCCTTCTCCCGAAAAGAACTTGCGCACCAGAGGGATCGTCGTTTCCACGCGGCGCTTGTACACGATGCCGTATGCCTTTCGCTTCAGTTCGAGATACACCGGGGATTCATCCGTCGCGAGCCCGTAGGAGCGAAGGCGGATTTTTTCCTTGAACAGCGGTTTTTCGATGCTGGCGCGGATCAGCTGAAAGCTCGGTGTATCATAATACAGGGAAGCGATCGGGGTTTTGCCGTACCGGTCGGCTTCCATATGGCCCCGCAGCCGCTCCCGCAGGGCATCTGTCTGCGCGCCGTCCAGCAGGTACTTCATCTCGTACCGCTTCATGACCGTGATCGCCATGCGCTCACCTCCCCGTCACAGGGAGAGGCGGAGCGTGAACACCCCGTCCGCAACCAAAGCGGATACGCGTCCCTGATGTGCCTGCGCGATCTCTTTCACGCGGGCCAGGCCCAGGCCCGCGCCGGCTTTCCCGCTGTCCGGCGCTTCCAGCGTGGTGAAGCGGTCAAACACCTGATCGACGGGGCCGTCTGGCAGCGCCGTATCGTTTTTTGCTTCCAGCAGCACGTGGCCGCTTTCGTTCTTCAGGTTGAACGAGACCTTGGTCAGGGCAAACTTCAGGGCGTTGCGGACCAGCTCGCCGATCAGCTCCCTCATGGCCTCCGGGTCCGCGTGAACACGGATCTCCGGCTCGATTTCCTTTGTCAGCTCCAGGCCGCGGTCGGAAAAGCTTTTTGCCTCCCGCTCCAGCGCGTCGGTCAGATATTCCGATATCGGCACGTCGCCGGGGTTTGGATCTTCGTCACCGATGACGCGGAGGGATTCAAGCTGACTGACAAGGTCGTTCAGCTTGCCAAGCTGCCGGCGTGTGGAGCGCGTATGGTCGTCCGGGCCGTATTTCCGCTCCGCAAGCTCCGTGTTTCCGCCGATGATCGTGAGCGGGATCCGGAATTCCCGGTTCGCGTTCCGGATGAAATTCTTCTGTTTTCGGTCCGCCTCTTCGATGGGCGCGTAAAGCTTTTTCCCGATCCCGCGCAGTGCAAACCAGCAGATGAGAAGGCTCAGCGCTTCTCCCACCGCGGAGATCAGCAGGATACGGTAGGAAGGAAGCAGTTCCCGTCCCTGATCGATCACCGTAACGAGGATCCTGTCCCGTGTTCCGTACACCCGGTAGCGGTATGTGCCCCTGGTCCATCCGGCCGTTTCCTTCAGAAGGCCGGAGGCCCATTCCCGCGCCTCGCTCTCCGCTACGGCCGACATGCGGAAGGCGATGGTTTCCGCTTCGCTCCCGTCCGGGGAAAACGCGATCGTGAAATACCGCAGCGACGCGTTCATCTCAGGAGAATCCGGGCCCATCGGACCCATCCTGAAACCGCCGTTCCTTTTCATGCTCTGTGTGCCGCCCGGCAGTGTTTCGCCGCGCTCGAGGGTACCCTGCCTGTCCGCGATCATCCGCGTCAGGCGATCGGCGTCCTGGCTTGCCATCGTGAAATTCGTTCCGTTGATCACGCACAGCAGCACCGTCATGAGCACAAAAATCACCAGGATCGCATACAAACGGAATTTCTTCTCTGCTTTACTCATTTTCATTCACGCTCCCGTGCCGATACGCTGCGGATGACGCTTTTGAGCGTATCCGCGGAAAACGGATAGGAAAGGTACGCGTCTGCCTGTATCTCTTCTGCCGTCCGAAGCGCACCGGGCGCCTTCTCCGACAGGACGACCGTCGGGATCTTTTTCTCCCGGATCCGCGCGACGAGTTCCCGGTATCCGATCCTCGGAATGCCGCTGTCAAGCACCGCGGCATCAAAGTGCTCGCCCGCGATCAGGGAGAGGACCTGCGTTCCGTCAAAGGCCGTAACAGTTTCCCCGAGATCCTGCACAAGGATCTCCCGAAAGGTTTCCAGCAGGTCCCTGTCCGGTGCGGCAAGCAGAATCCTCATACAAACTTCCTCCCATTCCGATCCCCTGCGCATCAGAGCGACACCGTGCCGTCGCTGAGGCAGACCGTTCTTCCGTAGTCATATGCGTTCGTGAAGGTACAGGCTGTGCCGTTGATCATCACGGTGTGGCTTCCCGCCGCGTGCAGGGAAAGCGAAACGGATCTGACGACGCCGCCCGTGCTCACGCTGCCCCAGCCCAGGATGATCAGCGTGCCGCCCGAAACGGATACCTGTCCGTCCGCGTCGATCGCCGCCGCCATTTGGCTCGAGGGGCCCCTGGTGATCACAACGCCGCCTGTCTGCGTATAGTTCCCGTTGCTGTCGATGCCGTCCACGTCTCCGCCCGGGGAGACGGTGACGTCCAGATATCCGCCCGTCACCCGGATCAGCGCGGCCGCATTTCCCTTACAGGCATTCACACCGTCGTCGTTCGCGGATACCCGCGTCTCGCCTCCGGAAATATTGATCACGTTTGCCTCAAGTCCCTCGTACGCGCTGTCGATCAGGACCGTTCCGCCCGAAATGTTCAGCACGGCGTCCGCGTGGATCCCGTCCGCGCCGGAAACGGCCTGCTGACCGCCCCAGCTGCCGCGCCCCATGCGCCCGCCCATGGT
>CADBNX010000096.1 GCA_902796115.1 uncultured Eubacteriales bacterium | reverse complement strand
GGGGAATCGAAGGCGTACATTATACGGTCGTCAATGGTGAAAAATGGCTGCGGGATGACATCCGGAATGACTCTTCCTTCACGGCAGCCCGTTATGCCGGTCCGGTCTGCCAGCTTTTCCCGACCTATTGGTATAATTATGATCAGATCATGACAAACGGTATGAGCGAAGAGGAAATGAGCTTTGCAACAAGATCCATGTATAACGGCATGGTCATCAACTGGCCGTATTACTACACCAAACCCGATACGCTTGCTACACCTGCGTATGTTGAATACAGTGCGGATATCTTTACGAAGATCAACGAACTGTATGCAAACTGTGTCACCGGCAAGATCACTGTCGACGAATTCTTTGCCGGCTATGAAGCGCTGAAACCGTTCGGTCTCCAGGAGATCATCGACCAGGCACAGGAATACTATACCGAACTGACCAGGTAAAGAAAAGCAGACAAAAGGGCGAAAGGGCAGGAGAAAAACTCCTGCCCTTTCGGGTTTTCACTGTCTGAAAAACAGACGGCAGCGGCCGGGGATCAGTCCTCCGCCCGGTACACATGCACCGGTTTGTCCGTCAGGTTGCCAACCAGCGCGGGCGTATCCCGGAAAGCCGCTACGGGCTCGTGATCCGGATGAAGCTCCAGGATCACGATTTCATTCTCCTCCCGCAGCAGTTCGCCGGGCAGGTAAAGCGCCTGCTGCGGCCCCGCGTTCCAGTAGCGGCCCAGGTTGAAGCCGTTCACCCATACGCAGCCCTTGCGCCACCGCGCCATGTCGACGAACGTGTCCGTGCCCGGCTCCGCTCGGAAGGTCCCCCGGTAAAACACCGGCATGTCCGTATGCGCCGCGCGGTTTTTCAGCATGGAAATGTCCCGCATGGGCAGGGTGCGGATCTCCCAGTTCATGACAAAGCTGTTCAGATAAGACTCGCTGCCGTCCGGATTCCGGATCCCCACGCGTACGCAGCCGTTGATGCCCTTGCGGTCGTTCAGGTAGCGGCCGAAATTGTTGCGGCCCATGTTTTCCACAAGGATATCCAGGCGGGAAGTGCAGGGCGCTACGGAAAAGCATACCGGGTCATGCTCCTGATCGCGCATCATGCAGCCGCGGTATTTTCCGTCCACGTAAATCTGCGCGCGGTCGGCGAGTCCTTCGATGCGCAGCACCCGGGGCCGGTCATCGGTGTAATTGAGCCGTGTGGTGTACAGGATGAAGCCGTAATCCTGATCCAGCTCCTCCATATTGCACACATTGCCGCGCTTTACGCAATTCTCCGTCAGGAATTCCAGATTGTCCGCAAGGCCGAAGGCTTCCGTGAGGCGCACGCTGTCCGGCTTCTGCGCGCGGTACGGGGGACATACCGCGGGGCGTTCCGGTTTTCCGAGGTACCGGTCCAGCTCTCTGCGGCAGGCAAAGTACTTTTCCGTGGGCACGCCGTTTTCGCTGACGAGCGCGTCCACGTCGTAGCTGGTCATGCCGGAGATATAGCGGTCCTTCTTTTCCGGTCCGTCGACGCACAGCTTTCCGTCGTTCGCGCCGTGCATGAAGCCGAAATTGGTGCCGCCGCAGAACATGTAGAAATTCACGTACGCGCCCATTTCCAGCGCGTTGCGGTAGCCTTTGGCACAGGGTTCGGCTTCCCGGTGGTGAAATTCGTCCTGCCAGTGCATGCTGCGTCCGCACCAGTATTCGCCTGCCAGCGGCGGCTTATCCGGCTGCCGGGCTTTCAGGGTGCCGATGGCGGCCCTGCTCTCGATGCGGTAGTTCACAGCGCGCCAGATTGAATCGTCACACGCGCCGTTTTCATACATGATGGGGTCGGATCCGTCCGTCGCGTAAAGCGGCACATCAACCCCCACGTCCCGCATCAGTTCGACCGTCTGCCGCAGGTATTCCCGGTCATTCCCGTAACTTCCGTACTCGTTTTCGACCGCAACGGCGATGACCGGCCCGCCGTTGGTGGAAAGGTACGGCACAAATTCACGCGCCAGGCGTTTCGTATAGCGGCGCACGGGCTCCATAAAGCGCCCGTCTCCGGTCCTCAGGGCGATCCCCGGGGTTTTGAGCAGCCAGGAGGGCAGGCCGCCCATATCCCACTCCGCGCACATGTAGCAGGACGGACGCAGCAGGACCTTCAGCTCCATCTCGCCGCAAAGCCGCAGGAACGCGCCCAGGTCCAGCATACCGCTGAAATCATACTGCCCCGGCCGGGGCTCGTGGGCATTCCACGGCACGTAGGTCTGCACCGCCGTCAGGCCGAAATCCTTCATCAGTTCCAGCCTGCGCCTCCAGCCGCCGGGAAAAACCCGGAAATAGTGCATATCTCCGCTGGCCAGGTAGAACGGCCGGCCGTCCAGGGTAAGGCGATCCTTTTCGATTCGAAGCAGGCTCATCAGATTTCTCCTTTCCGCGTGTCCGTTTGATGACGGGTCCGGTACGTCCGTATTCTGCCGCTCAGGCGTCCGGGAGCACGACGCGCTGCTCCCCGCGCGTATGGCGGATCTGATCGGACAGGCGGATCTGCCTGTGCCAGGTGCGCTCCCCGCGCGAAAGCGTCAGGTCATAGCTCCCGTAAAAGCCGCGCAGATCCAGGAAACAGCTGCTGCCGGTATTGCCTTTTACATGCGTATGCCATTCCCCGCATATCAGCTTCTCCAGCGCCCGGTAGGCGGGCTTCCGGCTCAGATCGCGCCGGAGCAGGCCCTGATGATAACGGTTTTCGTCGCGCCCGGTCACCCTGTCCACATAGGCGGTGCCGTCCGCCAGGTTCCACCATACGATGGAATCGACGGCCGGATGTCCGAACCAGATGCGGTACAGCGTTTCCGTAAGCTCCGCCTGGAACCGCTCATCCTCCTCCTGCTCGGAGTACGCGGGAATCGTCAGTTCGGACAGATTCATCTTCATCCCGAACTGCGTGAAATAATCCAGCGCTTCATACAGGTTTTCCGCGTCGAAAAGATCCGCGTTCATCTGTTCCTTTTCCAGGAACAGATGCAGCATCAGTCCCGCTGCGTCCGGTTCGCAGCCCTCCAG
>CADBNX010000095.1 GCA_902796115.1 uncultured Eubacteriales bacterium | reverse complement strand
CGATGGCTTTCCGCGCGTCCTGCGTCAGCATTTCGCCCCGCCCCGGTCCCGCACTGATCACGTCAATCCAGTTCATCGGCATTCCTCACGATCCTCAGTCCTTTTTCTCCGGCAAAATCAAGCAGCGCGCCGTTTGCCCGGTTCAGCGTCCCTCTTTCCGCGCCCGCGTCCAGTACCGTCCCGCAGCGCATCATGCACTGCCGCGCCCGCTCGTACGCCGCTTCATCCATCTCCTCGAACGCCTTCACGGATATGACCTCCCGCGCCAGCGCGCAGGCCGTGTCATACTCCCGGTCGTTTTCAAACAGGATGCCCGCGGCGAACGGCACCCGCTTTTTCTGCAGCGCCCGATAGTGGGCAAGTCCGTGCCCGTTCCCGCCGACCACGAATACCCGGGGCTCCCCGTCCGGCTTTTTCAGCTCCACGCTGCCGCTGCCCGTCAGATACCTTCCCTGCGTCAGGTCGTACAGCTGCGCGATGGTGTCGTCCCGGAAGATCTCCTGCGGCGTTCCCCACCGCCACACCGTATCCCCCTTCACGCAGAGGATCAGATCCGATATTTTTTCCGCCAGGTCGATTTCGTGCAGGGACAGGATCACGGTCAGCTGCCTTTCCCTTGTTTCTTCCAGCAGGATGCTCAGCAGATCGATCTTGTAGCGGATATCCAGAAAGGAGGTCGGCTCGTCCAGCACCAGGATTTCCGGTTCCTGGCACAGGGCGCGCGCGAGCAGCACCCTTTGGCGCTGTCCGTCGCTGACCTGTGAAAAATCCCGTTCGGCGATATCCTCCGCCCGAACGCGGCGCAGCGTCCTGCGCACGATGGCGATGTCCTTCTCCGACAGCCTGCCGAAACGCCCGGTGTGCGGATATCGGCCCATCGCGGCCACGTCAAAGCAGGTCATCATTTCGGGTCTCACCCGTTCCGTGAGCAGCACGGACATTTTTCTGGCCAGTTCGCTCCGGGAAAAGCGTGCCGTTTCCCGGTCTTCGATCAGCACGGTGCCCGCCACGGCGGCAAGCTGCCGGGTAACGGTTTTCAGGATGGTGGATTTTCCCGCGCCGTTCGGGCCGATCAGGGTGAGGATCTTCCCCCTGGGCAGGCTGAAAGTGATATCCCGGATCAGCGGTCTGCCGCGGTAGCCCACTGTCAGCGCGCGTGCGGCAAAGGCATAGGTCTCAGCCATCCGTCCGCCTCCTTTGCCGCCGCAGCATCAGCGCGATCACGACCGGCGCACCGAATACCGCGGTTACCGTGCTGATGGCCAGCTCCGACGGGGAAAACGCCGTGCGGGCAATCAGATCGCACCCCATGCAGAACACGCCGCCGAGCAGAAAGGAGGCGGGAATGATCACGATGGGCTTCGCCGTGCCGAAAAACAACTTGGTCATGTGCGGCGCCGCGACGCCCACAAAGGAGATCGGCCCGGACAGCGCCGTCACGCTCGCGGAAAGCAGGCTGGAAAGCCCGATCAGCGCCACCCGGAAGGCTTTGATATTCACTCCCATGCTGCGGGCGTAATCCTCCCCCAGCCGGTACGCGTTCATGGGCTTGGAAAGGAACACCGCGCCCAGCACGGAAAGGAAGATCACAGCGGAAGCGATATGCAGGTTCGTCCAGGACACGGCGGAGAAGCTGCCCATGCTCCAGGAGTGCAGGCTTGCCACCTTTGCCTCATCGGCGAAGGTGATCAGGAAATCCGTCGCCGCCGTGCAGATGCTGCCGATCATGATGCCCACCACCAGCAGCACCGCCATGCTGCGCACCCTGCGTGCGAAAAGCAGCACGAACCCCGTCACCAGCATGGAACCCAGAAAAGCCGCCGCCATCATCGCCCAGAAGGGCACCGCGGAAAAATACTTCAAGCCCAGGATCATGACCGCGCCCACCAGCATTTTGGCCCCGCTTGATATACCCAGCACATAGGGTCCGGCGATGGGGTTGCGGAAGAAGTTCTGCAGCAGGAAACCGGACACGGAGAGCGCTCCGCCCAGCACCGCCGCGGCCAGCAGACGCGGCAGGCGGATCTTCCAGATCACGTTTCCCTCCCTGCTTCCGTCCGCTCCGCCCCTGAGCAGGATACGCAGGATCTCACCCGGTGAAATGGACACGCTGCCCGTGTTCACATTCAGGATCAGCAT
>CADBNX010000094.1 GCA_902796115.1 uncultured Eubacteriales bacterium | reverse complement strand
GATCTTGCCCGGTTTACACAAAACGCAGATATTCTTGTCTCAGCTGTGGGGAAAGCCGGACTGATTCGCGGAGATATGATCCGCAAAGGCGCCGCTGTAATAGACGTCGGTATCAACAGAACAGAAAACGGTCTGGTCGGGGATGTTTGCTTTGATGAAGCGATTCAGCGCGCCGGCTTTATTACACCTGTTCCCGGCGGTGTCGGAAAACTGACAGTGGCTATGCTGATGGAAAACGTCATCAAACTGTCCCAAATGCATCATCTATGACGGAATGGGTATTGACGGTTTCACAATTGAATGAATATGTAGGACGTTCTCTCGCTTCGGATCCGATGCTGAGAAGTATTTTGCTGCAAGGTGAAATCGGTGCTTTTAAGAAACATGTGAGCGGGCACTGGTATTTTACGCTGAAGGACGAGAACAGCCGCATCAACTGTGTCATGTACCGGCAAAACACGATCCATGTACGCGAACTGCCGAGCGAGGGAGATCGTGTTGTGCTGAGAGGCTCTGCCGGCTTGTATACCGCGGGCGGAGCATATCAGTTCTACGCGACCTCCCTTGAAAAGAACGGTCAGGGAGAACTGTACCTCGAATTTGAAAGACGGAAGGAGCGTCTTTCAAAAGAAGGATTATTCGATGAGGCAAAAAAAAGGCCGCTGCCCCTTTTTCCGAGAGTCATTGCTGTTGTGACCAGCAAGACCGGGGCCGTGATCCATGACATCAATACCGTGGCCTCAAGAAGGGATCCTTCGGTTCAGATCCTGATTCGTCCTTCACTGGTACAGGGAAGCGGAGCGGCGGAGGATATTGCCGCCGGAATCAGGGAATGCTGCTCTCTTTCTCCTGATGTACTGATCGTAGGACGCGGCGGAGGAAGCCTGGAGGATCTCTGGCCTTTCAACGAAGAAATCGTGGTAAGAGCGATCGCGTCTTCAACGGTGCCGGTGATATCCGCGGTAGGGCATGAGATTGATTTTACACTGGCGGATTTTGCGGCCGATATCAGGGCGGCAACGCCTTCTGCCGCTGCGGAAATCGCAATTCCGGAAAGAAATGCCCTGCGTGAGCAGGTGCAGGAATTCCGGAATCAGTTGGGCAGCAATGCGCAGAAGGCACTGCTGACTTGCCGTCAGGCAGTTCTGGGCCTGGAAAAACGCCTTCATCTGCAGCAGCCGGGCCTGAAGCTGAGCCGGATCAAACAGCGCAGTACAGAACTGACGGCCTCCATGCAGCAGACGGCGGAGCGGTATTTGCTGCAGCGGAAAGAAGCGGTAGCCGTGCTCGCGCAAAGAACGGCTTCTCTCAGTCCGTCAAAGGTTCTGGCTCGGGGATACTCGGTGATCATGGATGGACACAAACCGGTTGTAAGCATCCGCGATCTGGGCGAAGAAGCGGATATTTGCTTTATTGACGGAACGGCGCATGTGAAAATCATGAAAAGAAAGGAAGGAAACGCATTTGAAAGATTTGCGGACAGAGAACCCGGAGTCGTTTGAAAACAAACTGGCTTCACTGGAAACAATCGTAAAAAAACTGGAAGAAGGCAGTCTGACGCTTCAGGAGACGCTGGCGCTGTATGAAAAGGGTATGAAGATGTCATCGGAACTGAATGAAGCGCTCAATGAAGCCGAGAAACATATGCGGGAGATTTCAAACGGAAAAATTCTCGCACCGGAGGAAGAAACTTGAATTTTTCAGAAGAGTATCAGAGAAAAAAACAGCTTGTCGATCAGGCTCTTGAAGCGTATTCTTTTCCGGACGGTCCTCAGCTTTTGACCGAAGCGATGAGATACTCACTTCTGTCGGGAGGAAAGAGGCTGCGCGGTGTTCTGGCGCTTTCCGCGTGCGAAGCCGGCGGTGCTGTCTGCGGGAAAGCGATGCCGTTTGCCTGTGCGATCGAGATGATCCATGCGTATTCTCTGATTCATGACGATCTGCCGGCAATGGACAACGATACGCTGCGGAGAGGAAAACCGACCAGCCACGTTGTCTATGGCGAAGCGAACGCCATCCTGGCCGGAGACGGACTGCTCACGGAAGCTTTCCGCTGCTGCCTGAAAGCACCCGATCAGACTGCTGCCTTCCGGACCGCGGTTTTGCTTGCCGACGCGGCGGGAAGCGCCGGCATGGTCGGCGGACAAATCATGGACGTCAACAGGCTCGGCTCAGACGACGGCAATTCACCCATGATGATCGACCGGCTGAAAACCGGCGCTCTGATCAAAGCCGCAGTCGTCGGCGGACTGATCTGTTCCGATGCGGGACCGGAAATGATTTCCGCCGGTTTGGCATACGGCGAGCACCTCGGCATCGCCTTTCAGGTGACGGATGACTTGCTGGATGTGACCGGAGATGTGAATCTGCTCGGAAAAACGACCGGCAAAGACGCCGGTGAAGAAAAAATTTCCTGGGTGCCTCTTCTTGGCCTTGACGGAACAAGAAAAAAGGCGGAAAATGAAACAAGGCAGGCTTGTGATGCGCTGGCACCCTTTGGCGATGCCGGAAAAATGCTTGCGGAAATCGCTCTTTCGATGCTTGACAGGGTCAGCTGACCGGAGAGCGCACACAATAAAGGAGGAATCTGCAATGGCGATGGATCATTTTCTGGAGGAAGTTGCAAGCAAAAAGCAAAGCGGCGTTCAGACTGCCGCGCTTGTTCTGGCGAATATCATGATGGTTGTCTTTGCGCTGGTGGCGGTCATGCTGATTAACATGATCATCAGTTATGTCGCTCAATATGGTTTTGAGGTCGGATTGATATACCATATCGTGCTGTTTCTTGTAACGGGCGGTTCCGCGGTATTGCTCTTCCTGAAGAGGGACACGATCAAAACGGAATACGAATATACGTTCACCAACGGCACGCTCGATTTTGCGCAGGTGTTCAACAACAAAAAGCGCAAAGCGCTGGGCACTATGAATCTGAAGAATATCGAAGCATGCGGAAAGGTTTCCTCCGGCAGCTTCAGCCGGTATATCAGCAAGCCGGGCATTAAGAAGAGCAACTGGTTCGTCAACCGGGAGGCGGATCTCTTTTATCTCTATTTCAACAAAGAGAATCAGCCCAGGATCATCATCATAGAACCGCAAAGCGAAGAAATGGTCAATCTGATCAAGGGAGCCGTAATGCCCGGCGTTTACCAGGTCAACTGATGAAATAACAGGAGTTGTTCGACCGGAGAATGATTTATCTTGACAACAGTGCCACAACACGGGTGCACGATGAAGTGATCGAACGGATGGTTCGTTTTATGCGGGAGGATTTTTACAATCCGTCCGCGCTTTACGCACCTTCGATCGCTGTTGAAAACGCCATGAAAGAGGTGCGCGACCGTGTATTGCGCGCAGTGCATCTGCCCGGCGGGAAAGTAGTGTTCACGTCCGGAGGCACCGAAAGTGACAACCTTGCGATTCAGGGCAGCAGCAGAATGAACACCGGCAGAATCCTTTACAGCGCCGGAGAACATGCCGCCGTTAGGGAAGCCTGTATCCGATGCGGAAATCTGAAAGCAGAAGCGATCCCATATGATCCGTACGGACGCGTCGATCTTGCGGCATTCGAAAAAATGCTCGCCGATGACGTTGTCTTCGTAGCCGTGATGCAGGTCAATAACGAAACGGGAGCCGTTCAGCCCCTGAGGGAAATCGGTTTGCTGATAAACCGCCTCAGCCCGGAAGCGGTATTCCATGTGGACGGTGTACAGGGTTTCCTGCGATGCGAAACAGATATGCAGTCATGGAAAGCGCATACCTATTCTCTCTCCGCCCACAAAATACACGGTCCCAAGGGAATCGGAGCTTTGGCCGTCGCCTCCGGAATATCCCTGCGTCCGTGCGTATTCGGCGGAGGACAGGAACGCGGGCTGCGATCTGGAACCGAAAACACGCCCGGAATCGTCGGTTTGGGCGCCGCGATTGAGTCATATCCCGATCCGGAAAAAATGCGGACATTGAAGTGTCTTCTGGCTCAAAAGATTCTTCAGGCGATTCCGGATGCAAGAATAAACGGTCCCGATCCCGAGTCTGAAGAAAGCGCTCCCCATATCCTGAACCTTTCCATTCCGCCGGTTCGGGGCGAAACCATGCTGCACGCGCTCGAAGCGGATGGGATCCTGATCGGAACAGGTTCGGCATGCGCTTCCCGCAGACAGAGAATTTCTCCGGTGCTTTCCGCCATGCACATTCCGGGGAAAACAGCCGAATCGGCGCTCCGCTTCAGTCTTTGTCCCGATAACACGGAAGAAGAAATCACGGAAACGGCTGAAAGGCTGATTCATCATTACAGGATCCTGTCCTGCTATCAGCGAAAATAAGAGGTGGTTTCTATGAGAAAGCTGGTGCTGGTCAAATACGGAGAGATCTATCTGAAGGGGCTCAACAGGCCTTATTTTCTGCACGCTCTGGTAGACAGAGTGCGTCAGGCCGTACAGGGAATGGGGGGAAAAGTATGGCTGAAAGACGCGCGTGTCTATATCAGCGATATTGACGATCAGGAAGAATGCATCAGACGCGTCAGGAAGGTTTTCGGCGTTCATTCGGTTTGTCCGGCAATCGAAACGGACAAGGATGATTTTGAAGGGATTCTCCGGGCGGCGGAAATACTGACGGCGGGTTTTACCGGCAGTTTCAAAGTGGAATCACGCCGTTCCGATAAGCATTACTTCCTGGATTCGCCTCAGCTCAACGCAAAGATCGGGGAACACGTTCTGATGAACGCGGACGGCCGTCTCCGGGTGGACGTCCATCATCCGCAGCATACACTGAATGTTGAAATCCGCAACGAAGCGTATCTGTACACGGATGTGATACCGGCGGTCGGGGGTATGCCGGTCGGCACCGGAGGAAAGGCTGTACTGCTCCTGTCCGGCGGCATAGACAGCCCCGTTGCGGGATATATGATCGCCAAACGCGGGGTTGAACTGACTGCCGTCCATTTCTATTCTTTTCCTTACACCAGCGAAAAAGCCAGGCAGAAGGTGATTGACCTTGCCGGTATCCTTGCGGAGTACTGCTGCGGAATAAAAGTATATGTCGTTCCGTTCACGAGGATCCAGATGGAAATCCACGCGCGCTGTCCCGATGATTACACAACGCTGATCATGAGGCGCTATATGATGCGCATCGCTCAGCGGATCGCGGAAAAGGAGCACGCACTGGCGCTTGTTACCGGAGAAAGCATCGGCCAGGTGGCAAGCCAGACCATGGAAGCGCTGACGATGACGGATGAAATTGCTTCCATGCCTGTTTTCCGGCCGCTGATCGGTTTCGACAAGATCGATATCATCCATCAGGCCCAATCCATCGGCACCTACGAAATCTCCACATTGCCTTATGAGGATTGCT
Source organism: uncultured Eubacteriales bacterium (assembly GCA_902796115.1). Classification (GTDB taxonomy): domain Bacteria; phylum Bacillota; class Clostridia; order Christensenellales; family Aristaeellaceae; genus RUG756. The sequence goes on along the minus strand of CADBNX010000094.1, from coordinate 14,360 downwards.
GCACGGTATTTACACCGAAGCACCCTGCCACAAAACCCAAAAAGAGCAGAATCCTTGAAGGGGAGAAGGAACTGAACACGGATGAGCTTGTCGAGGAAGCGGTCCTGAATGCGCAAATCGTTGAAATATCGGCAGACCGACAATAATTTGGGGGAGGAAAAAGCCTATGAAAAAAACAGCCGCATTGATCCTGATTGCAATGCTCCTGTCATCGTGCGGAATCTGTGCCGCGGAAAGCGAAAACAGCTGGAAGCTGTCAGGCTTTGACGCTACGGAGTACCGCTCATGGGGAGAAAACAACTTCTTTTTGAACATGGAAGAAGCAACGGGAGTCCATTTTGAACTGACACAGTATACGGATGCTTCCGAATGGAAAAAGGCGAAAGCTTCCATGAAGCAGGGAGAGGAATTGCCGGATGTGCTGTTCAAAGCACAGCTTACCGCCGGCGAATGCATGGAAATGCTGGAAAAAGGAGTTCTTGTGGATTTGGCTCCTTACCTCGAAACATGCTGTCCGAATTTTATGAAGCTGGCTGAAAAATACCCGGAGTATATGCGGGCAATCACACTGCCTTCCGGACAGATCGCCGCACTGCCGTATATCAACGAAACGCCTTCTCAGAATATCCTCTGGATCAATAAAAAGTTTCTCAGCGCCGTGCGTATGGACGTGCCGCAGACGATCGAGGATCTGGAAAAGACCCTTCGGGCTTTCAAAACCTATGATGTAAACGCAAACGGCAATGCAAATGATGAAATCCCTTTGGGCTATCTGGGACCCTTTGATCTCAAATTTGTCGCTCACGCATGGGGGATCATCTGCAACGATTACAATATCGCCGTACGTGACGGCCGGGTATGTTTTCTCACCGAAATGGAAACATTTCCGGAGTTTATTCAATGGTGCGCGAAAATGTATCGGGAACAGCTTCTGGATAAAAACGGTTTTTCAACGACCGATGCTTTCCGTACCGTTACCGATGATAAAACCGCACAGGTTTACGGCGTGCTGATCACGCCGATGGTCACCTCGATCCTTCCGGCGTCGTGGCTGGACGACTATACAGCGATCATGCCTTTTATGTACGAGGGAAAGCAGATCTACCGCGATTACGGAGCGGGGCTGATTCGCGGAACCTTTGCGGTAACAAGTGCCTGCACCGATGTTGAAGCCATGCTCAGATGGGTGGATTATCTGTATTCTGAAGAAGGCAGCACCCTGGAGAGCGTCGGAAAGAAAGGCGTGGATTACGTGGTTGACGGAGACGGTTCCTGGCGCCTTACGGAAGCCGCTTCTTCGGATACATATCACACGGTGAGCGATACGATTTCTTCTTCCGCCGCGGCTCCCGGCTATTCGGCCGATGATTTCCAGCGCCGTTTCAGCAACGCTTCCCTTGCCGCCATGCTTGATACCGTCAAAGAGTTCAATCAGTATTGCGTACTGCCGTTTCCCTACACAAATCTGACTGAAAAAGAGTACGAATATATCACTCCGCTTCAGAACAGTATCGCTTACGAGACAGACATGCGGATTGCGCAATGGATCCTCGGAGAGGAGGCCTTTTCCGATGAAAGCCTCGAGGCACTGAACAGGAGCCTGCACGAAAAGGGACTTGACGATTTTATCGGTTTCTGGCAAAAGGTTTATGATTCGATTGGAGGTTGATCAACATGACCGACAGGTATAATACGCTGCTGTCCAGGATCAAGGACGCTTCTTCCCTTGAGCGTTTCAGCCGCTTGTACGGCAGCCGTGACGGGGAACTGAGCAGACAGATTTCCCGCTGCTCCTATCTGGTAAAAAAACATGAGGACATCTTTCACACGCAGGCTCCGCTTTGCCTGATTTCATCTCCCGGCAGAATCGAAATCATCGGAAACCACACGGATCACAATCACGGCCGGGTACTTGCGGCTGCCGTGAATCTGGATACGCTGGCTGTCGTATCTCCGTCCGAAGAAAAACGGGTGCGGATCCATTCGGAAGGCTTTGCACCCATGGATATCGATCTGAATGATCTTGATATCCATGAAGAGGAGAAAGGCACCTCCGCCGCGCTTGTTCGCGGCGTGGCGCGCGGAATGGCCGACGACGGATTCAGGATCGGCGGCTTTGACGCCTGTATTACGTCCAATGTTCTTTCCGGCAGCGGTCTTTCATCCTCCGCAGCGTATGAGGTTCTGATCTGCGCCGTTTTCGATCATTTGTACAATGGAAATATGAATCCCGTGCGGCGCGCCGAGATCTCACAGTTCGCAGAAAATCAATATTTCGGGAAACCGTCCGGATTGATGGATCAGATGGCCTGCTCGGTAGGCGGAATGGTTGCGATCGATTTTAAGGACAAGCCCGTCATTGAACCGATGGATTTTCGTTTTTCACAGTGCGGGTATGACATCGTTGTCGTCAACACCGGTTCCAGCCACGATAATCTGACGAATGAATATGCCTCCATCAGGGAAGAAATGAACGCGGTTGCGGCGTGCTTCGGCGAACCGGTGCTGCGGCGCGTACGCCCCGAGCAGGTATGGCAGGCCATTCCGGAACTCAGAAAAAAAGTGGGGGACAGGCCGATTCTTCGTGCCGAGCATTTCTTCGCGGAAAACGAGCGTGTGAAGAAAATTACGAGGGATGTCAAGAGCGGCAATCTGGAAGGTATTTTCAGAAACATCATCGCTTCCGGTGAATCAAGCTGGATGCTTCTTCAGAATGTGTATGCCGATAAGAATCTGCAGCCATTGGCTTTGGCCCAGATGATGGCATCGGAATTCCTCGATTCGCAGGGCGCCTGGCGTGTACACGGAGGCGGATTTGCCGGTACCACGCTGAACTTCGTTCCGCAGGAATCAACTGCCGCTTTCGTGGAAAAGTTCGATGCGGTTTTCGGTCGGAATGCCTGTTATGTGCTCGATGTAAGGTCGGAAGGCGCAGCGCTGCTGCTTGAATGAGATGTGGGAAGAATTCAGCCATAGTCCGGAGGAAACCCGGAGGATTGCGTCCGATCTTGCCGCGCTGCTTGAATCGGGAGACACCGTACTGTTAACGGGCGATTTGGGTTCCGGAAAAAGCGAGTTCGCACGAGGCATCGCCCGTGCACTGGGATATCAGTGTCCGATTCCGAGTCCCACGTTCACACTGATGAATGTGTATCGCGGCGGAAGATGTGCGTTGTGTCATTATGATCTGTACCGCATCCGGAGTGCGGATGAATTTTTTGAAAGCGGACTGGATGAGTTTATCGGCGCCGACTGTATCGCTGTAATCGAATGGCCGGAAATCATCGCACCGTATCCCGAAAACGCGGTTTGCGCAGCGATCCAAACAACCGGTGAGGGAGAACGCAGGATTTCCGTCTGCCGAAAGGGAGATTTCAGAAAACTGAACCTGCGGGGGAAAAATATATGATTCTGCTGGCCATCGATACTTCAGGCCCGCTTGCCGGCGTGGCGCTTTTCAGGGATGATATCCCTGTATATGAAGCCTGTGTCAAAAACAGTCTCACGCATTCCCGGAATCTGCTGCCCATGATCGAAGAAGCTTTTGAGCGTTCGGATATTCGGAAGCAGCAAACAGAACTGATTGCCGTCACCACAGGGCCCGGTTCTTTTACCGGAGTACGTCTCGGCGTTGAAACGGCCAAAGCAATGGCACACGCATCCGGCGCACTGTGCGTCGCCGTCGACGCGCTTGAGGCAACCGCCCGCGGCGGTATGTTCTTTGACGGTATCGTTTGTCCCGTGCAGGATGCCCGTGCAGGTCAGGTATACACGGCTCTTTTTGAGGGGAAAACAGGAAGAAGGCTTTCAGAAGACTGCGGGATCATGATGGAAGAGTTGTGCGGTATCCTCACCAAAGAAAACCGGCCCTGCCTCATTCTCGGGGATGGCAGTGAAAAAATGACGGCGGTTGTTTCAAAATATGCCGGGCTTTCTTGCCGGACGGTATTCGCTCCGCCTGCCCTGAATTATCTTCGTCCGGCCTGCGCGGCGGAACTGGCAGTGAGGAACAGATCAAACGCGGTAACCTGGCAGGAGCTGCAGCCGATGTACCTGAGAGCACCCCAGGCGGAAAGACAGAGGAATCTGGTACAGGCAACATGAACGAGTGTGATTTTTCAGTGCGCAGGATGACCCTTTCCGATGTGGACGCAGTGTATGAGATCGAAAATGCGGTTTTTCCTACGCCGTGGACGCGCAATGACTTTGTGAAAGAAATGACCGCAAACCGATGCGCAAGGTATCTGGTCGCTGAAAAAGACGGCGGGATTCTTGCTTACGCCGGTGCCTGGATCGTTCTTGATGAAGCACATATTACCAATATCGCCGTGAAAGAACCTTACAGAGGAAAAGGCATCGGCAAAACGATCACCCGGGAACTGATCCGGTATGCCGCAAACCTCGGCGTTGCCTATATGACGCTTGAAGTCAGAAAAAGCAACATCATTGCACAGTCGCTGTACCGGGAGCTCGGTTTCATAAAGCTCGGCACCAGAAAGAAATACTATGAAAACAACGGCGAGGACGCGCTGATCATGGTGCTGGACCATATGCCGCCGGCAGATGCGGGTTTTACCGAACCGGAAACACTGTTTGAGGCTTCAGACGAGCATTGAAAGCATTTCTCCCGTCAAAAGCTGACGAACCCCGAACCGTTCGGCACCTGCTTTTCCGGCCATCCCGTGACGCAGACAGGCAATTCTTGCGGCCTCGAATGCGTCGCTTTTTTCACACCACTGGGACGCAATAATACCGCATAACGCGTCTCCGCTGCCGCCTTTCGCAAGGGAAGGCGAACCGACGGTATTGATCGCAAGCCGGCGCCCGTCGCAGATGACGGTAAAAGAGCTTTTCAGAACCACCGTGGAACGATAGATTCTGCTGAGTTCCTCCGCCGTATCAAGCGGATGGTGAATGCAGCTTTCGACGGAACAGTGAAGAAGTCTCGCGGCTTCTCCCATATGGGGCGTCAGGATACTTTCAGGAGGTATCCGGATTTTTTCCCCGGAGGAAAGCAGGTTCAGCGCGTCCGCGTCGAGCACCGCGCGATTCTGTCCCTGCAGGAGGGTCTGAAGAAAGCTGAGCGCTTCGGGAGTCTGACCGATCCCGCAACCGCATGCGAATACATCGCATTCCGGAGGATTCCGGAACCGTTCTTCAACCGGTACGCACATCGCATTGGGAACAAGCGTCTGAAGAACCGGCATGATCTTCTCCGGACAGATGAAAGTCGTCAGTCCCGCTCCGGCCTTCAGAGAGGCTAAACCGCACATCGCCGCGGCACCGGCCATTCCGGGGCTTCCTGCATAAATCAGCACTCTTCCGCACTTTCCCTTGTGCGCATTTGCTTCTCTTTCGGGCAGAAGCGCGGGAAGGTCTTCTTCCGTGTATGAATCAATCCCTTCCCCGGAATGGCGAAGGCCGATCTCATGACAGATGATTTTTCCGCACAGATGGCTTTCCGGGCTGATCACACAGCCCAGCTTGACAGCGTGAAAGGTAACAGTTGCTTTCGCCCGTACACAGGCTCCGGGCACTTCGCCCGTATCCGCATTCATACCGGAAGGAATATCGACGGAGAGGACAGGGACTCCCGAAGCGTTGATTTCCCGGATGATTTCAGCGTATTTCCCTCGTGGTTCTCCGGACAGACCGATTCCGAGCAGCGCGTCCACCAGAAGATCATAAGAAGAAAGAAACTGCAGCGAGTCTGTCTCCGGAACTGATAAATATTCACAGTAACGGTGCTGGGTCACGCTCTCGGGGGTTTTTGCTTCGCCCGCCAGAAAAACGCAGGGTTTTCCGCCTTCGTTTAACAGTAATCTGGCTGCCGCCAGACCGTCTGCTCCGTTGTTTCCGCTTCCGCAAAGGAATAGAATTCTGGCTGTACGGATGTCTGTCATTTCCTTGATCTGTGCGCAGATCCCTTCCGCGGCCTTTTCCATCAGGATCAGCGAATCGGCGCCTTTCCGGAAAGCATCTTCCTCAAGATTCTTCATTTGTGTGCCGGTTATGATTTTTCTCGGCATCATTCAGCGCTCCTTTGCTTCAAGTATGCACATCGCGGCGGCAAATCCGCCTTCGTGCGTAATGGAGAGATGCGCATCATCAGCGCCAAGATCCCTCATGGCTTTTTCGGCATTTCCGGTCAGCTGATAAAAAGGTTTTCCTTTGGGGGTGTGCAGGATGATGATGTTCTCAGGAGAAATCACGCCAAAGCCGCTGCCCGCAGCTTTTGCGAAAGCTTCTTTGGCGGCGAAAACCCCAGCGGCAGATTCAGCGGCCATTCTCGCACGGCTGTTGATATAGTCCCGTTCCCGCGGATCGAAAAAGCGGTTCAGCATTTTGTTCCGTCTGGCGTCATCCCGCCATCGCTCCACCCGGGACATATCGAGCCCGATTCCGATAATCATGCAGGTAAAACTCCTTCCGGCAAGGCGCTGCTCCCGATGCAGCTTCAGCAGGGATATCCGTTTGCGAAACAGGAATAAAACCCTGCCGTCCCTATCAATATAGCGCAATCCGCGCATGAAATCAAGCGGTGTTTTTCGTTGAAATTGTCCCTTGTTCTGATCAAAAAGGTACGCTATAATATTTCCGAACAGGAAGGACACGCCCGGCATCGCAGGGCATGCATTGAGGGGGAACAAATGGATTTATCGGCATTGAACTCAAAGCAAAGACAGGCGGCGGAAACACTGGAGGGCCCCGTGCTGATTCTTGCCGGCGCAGGCAGCGGCAAAACCAGAACCATCACATACCGCATTGCCAATCTGATCGATCACGGTGTACCTGCTTATTCGATCCTTGCGATTACCTTTACCAATAAAGCGGCAAGAGAGATGAAAGACCGGATCGAGAAGCTCACAACGACGGCATCTGACATGTGGATCGGCACATTTCATGCGATATGCGCCCGAATCCTCCGGCGTGATATCGAAAAAATCGGGTATTCGCGCGCTTTTACCATTTACGATGAAGATGATTCGCTTCGCATGATCCGCGAAACACTCCGCAAACTGAACATCGATGAAAAAACAGTTTCTCCGAAAGACGTGAGAAGCATGATTTCAGATGCGAAAAACAAGCTTCTTTCACCGGACGAATGGTTTCAAAAATCCGAACGCGGGTTCAGGGAACAGAGACTGCATGAGATTTATCATACATACGAACGGCAGATGCTGAACAATAATGCACTTGATTTTGACGATTTACTGCTGAAAACCCTGCAGCTTTTTGTGGATCATCCGCCGGTACTGCAGTACTATCAGAGACGTTTTCACTATATTCATGTGGACGAATATCAGGATACCAATCGCGCGCAGTATGAGTTTCTGCGTCTGCTGACGCTGGAAAACAAAAATATCTGTGTAGTCGGTGATGACGATCAGTCCATTTATGCCTGGCGCGGTGCCGACATCCGGAATATTCTGGAGTTTGAAAAGGATTTTCCAAACGCGGCGGTGATCAAGCTTGAACAGAATTACCGCAGCACTTCCAATATCCTGGATGCAGCAAACCAGGTCATTGCTCACAATGGGAAGAGAAAAGACAAGGCATTGTGGACCGACGCGGAAGAAGGGGAGAAGGTACTTCTTTTCCCGGCCGGCGATGAAAAGGATGAAGCCGCATGGATCTGCGAGCAGATCAAGAAGCTGACAGATGAAAACCATGTACCCTATTCCGATATCGCGGTCCTTTACCGGATGCACGCGCAGAGCCGCGTGATGGAAGAAATGCTGATGCGTGCCGCGATCCCGTACAGGATCTACGGAGGCACACGCTTTTACGATCGCCGGGAAATCAAGGATGCCCTCGCATACCTGCGCCTCAGCGTCAATCCGGATGACAATATCTCACTGGAAAGAATCATCAACACCCCCAGGCGCTCCATCGGAGAAGCGACTATTTCCATGCTGAAGGAGACCGCGGCCGAACGCCGGACTTCCCTGTACAGCGTAGTCAGCAATATTCCGCAGCAGCTGTCTTCCCGCCCGCGCAAATGCGTCGAGGAGTTTGCGGCGGTGCTGAAAAAACTGAAAGAAGCCAGTCATTCGATGGCACTCTCGGAATACGTCGCTTTCACGATCGACGTAAGCGGACTGAAAAACCAGTTTGTCAATGAAAACAGCGAAGATAACATTGCCCGCGTACAGAACCTGATGGAACTCGTCGGTGCCGCAAAGGAATTCGAAACGCGTTCGGAGGATCCTTCACTCGGCGCATTTCTTGAAAATGTTTCCCTCGTTTCCGATATGGACCGGCAGGAAGACGCTCCCAGATTCGTTACGCTGATGACAGTCCATTCCGCTAAGGGACTCGAGTTCGACAGTGTTTTCATCGCGGGGCTGGAAGAAGGAATTTTTCCTTCCCAGCGTTCTCTGTCCGATACGGCGAAAATGGAGGAGGAGCGAAGACTGTGCTATGTGGGAATCACCCGTGCAAAAAAACGCCTTTTCCTCTCGTATACTCAAAGAAGGATGCTGTTCAATCAGATCATGCATAATGACAGATCGCGCTTTCTCAGGGAAATTCCGGAGCGCCTTCTGCTGAATGTGTGGCTTGACGTACCGAACAGAAGACTTTCCGCTTCCACACCCGCCTGGAAGGAACCGGCAGCAGACACTGCATTTCCGAAGGCACGGAAAAGAGAAGTCAGCTTCGGAACGCCGGGAATGGGGCAGCGTGCTCCGATCCATATCCCGGGTGTTACCAAGGGGTTTGTTCCATCAAAAGCACGCGAGAGTGCGGTCAGGGGGATTCAGAATCTTTTCTCGGCAGGGGACACCGTACTTCACAGAAAGTTCGGTGAAGGAAAGGTTCTTGAAGTGACCGGCAAAGGAAGCGACGCCCGAATCCGGATCCTGTTTACGGCCTACGGGGAAAAGGTGTTCTCTCTGGCGATCGCTCCGATTGTCAAGGTGGAAAAATAAAGAAGGTGCAGCTGACTCAGATGACCGAACAATCCTACCGGGAACTGAAAAAGGAGATCCTCCGCCACATGGATCTCTACTATAATCAGGACGCTCCCGAAATCACGGACGCCGCGTATGATGAACTGATGCGTCGGTTAAAACAGGCGGAAACAGAGCACCCGGAATGGGTGGAGGGAGATTCGCCCACCCGGATTATCGGCGGCTCGGTAAAACGCGAAGCCGGCATTAAGGTGCGCCACAACGTACCGATGCTGTCTATCGAGGATGTTTTTACGCTGGAAGACGTGGGCAAATGGATCGGAAAAGTGCATGCCGTGCATCCTGATGCCTGTTTTTCGGTAGAAGCGAAAATTGACGGACTGAGCATGACGCTGCGGTATCGCCGCGAAGGGGACAGCCTGAAACTGTACCTTGCCGAGACCCGCGGAGACGGACTCTTCGGGGAAGACGTCACCGCAAATGCACGCATGATTCCGGATGTAATGGAAACCATACCTCTCTCCTGCGAATCGCTTGAGCTTCGGGGAGAGGTGTACATGACGCATGAAGCCTTTGAGGCGTTCAATGCCCAGATGGAGGAAAGCGGCAAAAAAACCGCTGCCAACCCCAGGAACCTGGCCGCGGGTACGCTTCGTCAGCTTGACAGCGGCATTGTCCGCGACAGGGGATTGAGCCTGTTCATTTTTAATGTGCAGGACAGCGTCCCGCGTGACTTTATGCACTGTCACACCGATTCACTGGATGCGCTTGCACTCCGAGGCGTGAAAACCGTCTGGCACAGAAAATGCCGCAGTGAAGAGGAAGTGATTTCCGCAATCGGCCTGCTCGGCGAAATGCGCGGAGAATTGCCCTATGATATAGACGGAGCAGTCGTAAAACTGGACGATGTATCACTGCGGGATGATTTCCCGGCAGGAAGCAAATACGCAGCCGGACATATCGCCTATAAATACCCTCCCGAAGAAAGAGCGGTAATCCTGCAGCGGGTGGAAGCAACTGTCGGCAGAACGGGCCGATTGGGTTTCATCGGGCATGTGACGGACGCGGAGACCGGAAAACCGGCACGTCTGTGCGGAACCAATGTTTCCCGCGTTACCCTCCATAATCCGGATTATATGCGGGAAATGCAGATTGGGATCGGCGGTATTTATCTGCTGAAAAAATCCGGCGATATCATCCCGAAGCTCAGCGGAGTCGTAAAAGCTCCGGAACACCTCTATCAGCCGCCGGAAAACTGCCCGGTGTGCGGAAAAAAACTGGTGTCAGACGAAGGCATGGCAGCCATCCGATGCGTCAGCGTGTCCTGTCCCGCCCAGCGTTCCAGAGCCATTTCCTATTTCTGCTCGAGAAACGCGATGGATATTGCGGGTCTCGGAGAAACGCTGATCGATACGCTTGTTCGGGAAGGCTATCTGCATGACTGTGCGGATATCTATACCCTGTATACGAAGAGGAGCGAACTGATCGAAAAAGGCCTGATCGGAAAAGAAAAGAATACGGACAAACTGCTTGCCGCAATCGAGGCTTCCAAAGACGCAGGCGCGGAAAAGCTGCTTTGCGGTCTCGGCATCGGGAATGTAGGTCTTTCCACCGCCCGCGTGCTGATACGGCGTTTCAAAAATCTGGATGTGCTCAGCAATGCCGATGCCGAAACCCTGTCGGGCGTTGAAGATATCGGTCCCACCACAGCGCAGGCGATCGTCGATTTCTTTTCCGATGAGGAAAACCGGTCGCTCCTGGCAAGACTGAAGGATGCCGGCGTAACCACAGGAATGAAAGAAACCGGAGAAGAGTCAGAGCTGCTTCGTGGAAAAACCATCGTCGTAACCGGTACTCTCGCGCATTTCGGCAGAAAAGAAATCGAAGAGAAGATCACGCTGCTCGGCGGAAAAGCTTCCTCTTCCGTCAGCAAAAAAACGGATTGGGTGCTTGCGGGCGAAAACGCCGGCTCAAAGCTCGAGAAAGCAAAAGCGCTCGGTATAGAGATTCTGACTGAGCAAGCATTCTTAAATATGATAGGGGAGGACAAAAATCATGTCACAGACAATCCCGAAAAAAACCAATGAGCGTATTTCCCTTGTGATCATGGCAGCCGGGCTTGCCTCAAGATTCGGCGGAGACAAACAGATCACGCCCGTTGACGACGCGGGACAGATGATTCTGGATTATTCTCTGTACGACGCAAAAAAAGCAGGCTTCGAACAGGTGGTTTTCGTCATCCGGCCTGAAATGAAAGAGCGCTTTCACGAACTTGTCGGAATCCGGGCTGAAAAGCTGATGAATGTGAATTACGCTTTCCAGACCATGGAACGTTTTTTGCCGGAAGGCATCCAGATTCCGGAGGGACGCACGAAACCATGGGGCACAGGACACGCCGCGCTTTGTGCGAAGGAATTCATTCAGGGACCGTTCGCTGTCATCAATGCCGATGATTTTTACGGAAAAAGCGCGTTTGAAGAGATTTACGGTTTTCTGGCACGGGAGGTAAAGCCTGATCAAATGGCGATGATCGGGTACCGGATCGAAAACACGCTCACGGAAAACGGAACCGTCGCGAGGGGTGTTTGTGACACAGATCAGTACGGTTTTCTGACCGATATCAACGAACGTACCGCGATCAGTCCCTGGAAGGACGGCGCTCGTTATACGCTGGACGGAGGAAAAACGTACAGCGTGATTCCGCGCGGAACGCTTGTTTCCATGAATCTGTGGGGTTTTGACGCGGCTTTTATCGGTACGCTGGAGGATCAGTTCTCTCCCTGGCTCAAGGAAAACCTCCCGCTCAACCCGCTCAAATGCGAGTATTTCCTCCCTTACCTGCCTCATCTGATGGTGCAGTCCGGCGACGCCCGTGTACGTGTGATTCCGACCGGTGAAAAATGGTACGGCATGACCTATCAGGAGGATCTCGCAGGCGTCAGACAGGCAATCCGGAGCATGAAAGACGCGGGAATATATCCGGAAAAGCTGTTTTAGACACTGTCCGTACAGACGGAAAATGCTGACCGGAAGATGATTCCATTTTCCATTTCCGGTATATTCACAGAATTACACTATATTTCGAAACTGCGCCATTTGTTTGTTTGCCACTTGACAAAACAGACGGCATTGCTTATGATAGTATCAACAAAGCAGGCAAATTTCTGCCTGCGATGTATATATCAAAAGGAGGATTGTTCCATGAAGAAGTTCCTGGCAATGCTGCTTTGCGCAATGCTGATCGTGCCCTGCGCATTTGCGGCCACTCTCAGCGAACCCGGCGTCCTGCCGCTCACCTCGGATGATGTGACGCTCACGCTCGGTCTGCAGCAGAACACCCTGGTCACGGATTACTACGACAACTACCTGACCAAGTATATCGAAGAGAAGACGGGCGTCAAGATTGAGTTCGTATTCTTCCCGACCGACGGCACCGAAGCGAAACAGAAGCTGTCTCTGATGGTAGCCGGTGAACAGAAGCTGCCCGATATCCTCACACTCAGCCTCAGCGACGCCGAAAAGGCGACCTATGGCAGTCAGGGATTTTTTATTCCGCTGAATGAGTATCTTGAGAAGGATGCCTATTTCTGGAATCTCGCCCTCGATACCTATTGCACGGAACAGGAAAAAGCAGATCTGCTCAAATACGCTTATTCTCCTGATGGCAACATCTACGGCTATCCGTCCTGGTACTGCGATCCCGGCGACGCGACCGCTCTGGGCATGTGGGTAAACAAGCAGTGGTGCGAAAACCTGAATCTCGCCGTGCCGACCACGACCGACGAACTCTATGAAGTGCTGAAGGCCTTCAAAGAGAACGATGCGAACGGCAACGGTGATCCGAACGACGAAATCCCGCTGATCGGCCACAACGGCTGGCGGGGAAGCGTATGGACTTTCCTGATGAACTCCTTCGTATATGACTGCTTCACCGCCGACTTCGGATGGCAGTTCAACGTGACCGACGGCCAGCTCTGGCTGCCCATCACCACGGAAGAATATCGCGAAGGCCTCCGTTATATCCATAAGCTCTACAGCGAAGAACTGATTTCCCCGCTGAGCTTCTCTCAGACGCAGAATGAACTTCGCGCCATCCTTTCCGCTCCGAATGACCAGCCCTCCATCGTGGGCGCGTTCTGCGGCCATCCCAGCCCTCTCTTCACCGCGACCGGTGATGTGGACCGCGTTTGGGAATACACGGGCGTTCCTGCCATGGTCGGTCCGGAAGGGGTACAGTTCTCTCCGTTCTCCGGTCAGCTCGGCGCCTATACCACCTATATCACCTGCGACTGCGCGGATCCGGAACTGGCGTATCGTTTCCTCGATGCGATGGGCCAGCAGGAAATCGCGATTTCCGTCCGCTACGGCGAACAGGATGTGGACTGGTGCTATTCCAACGAAGGCGAAGTGCGGCATAAGTATCTGCCCGGATACTCCACGATCTACAGGCAGATCAATCCCGTCTGGACGGACGAAAACAACCGCATCTGGCACATCAACTGGGTCAACATGCTGCCTCCGAAGCTGTTTGCCGGCGTCGAAGCCTCTCCGTATGACCTGGGAGACGAGCGCCTGAACGCGAACCGCGAGCAGCAGATGGGTATCCTCTGGTATTCCACCGTGCCGCTGCGTTATTTCAACCATCCCGCCGAGACGGCTGTCAAGCTGATCTTCACGGAAGAAGAGAATGACGAGATCATGGACATCCAGTCCTCTCTGCGTACCTACAGCCAGGAATGGGAAGCCGCCTTTATCGCCGGCGAACATGATATCGATGCGGATTGGGACGCGTATCTTGCCGGTTTGAATGAAATTGGCATTGAGCGCTATACCGAAGTGGCTCAGACAGCCTATTCCCGCATGAACTGATTTCCCGCGGAGACGGAGAAGCACGCCTTCTCCGTCTCCCCTTGTCTTTGCGGTTTCTGATCGCGGCATCCGGGGGACGCCGCAATCAGAAACCACAGCAATCAGATCGGTAAGGAGTGATTTCATGAGCAAGACAAACCCGAGAAGTTCCTTCCTGCATCAGTGCCGCCTGCGCTGGCAGCTGTTCCTGTTTCTGATTCCTGCCGTCGTATATATCCTGATCTTTGCCTATTATCCGATGTTCGGCGTGCAGATCGCGTTCCGGAACTATACCCCGCGCGGCGGCATCTGGAACAGTGACTGGGTGGGTTTGAAGTGGTTTCTGAAGTTCTTTAAATCCTATCAGTTCGGGCGTATCATAGGAAACACGATCGTTATTTCCTTCTACAGCATCCTGGTGAATTCGCCGCTCGCGATCATCATGGCGCTTACCATCAACCTGGTGCGCAGAAAGCGTTTCAAAAAATTCGTACAGACCATCACTTATGTGCCGCATTTTATTTCCGTAGTGGTTCTGGTCGGCATGATCATGCAGATGTTCAACCCGATCATGGGACTGTACGGAACGTTCTACCG
>CADBNX010000093.1 GCA_902796115.1 uncultured Eubacteriales bacterium | reverse complement strand
TCCTCCAGCTGGCAGTCGGAGAGCGCGCGGATGACTTCCCGGTAATCATCATCCTCGCTGGTATAGACGAGGCCCTTCCAGTTTCCGCCGTTCGAGCGCACCAGGTTGATGGAAACGTGCTGTCCTTCCCCGGTCGAGGACGCGGCCAGCATGAATCCGGTGCGGTTGGTATAGGTCTGGCTGAATTCCGGCGTGGTCCATTCGATGGATTCCGGCACGCCGGACGGATCCAGGTAAAGCATGCCGCCGTCCGGAATGGCAAACTCATAGGTTTCGCCGCTCGCCCCCGTGAATTCCTCGGACACCGTGAACAGCTCCGGTCCGCCGCATGCGAGGCGCACAAACTCGTTCTGCACATCCAGCCCGTCCGATTCGTTGGGCTCCCAGGATACGATATCCGAATCCACCAGGAACCCGACCGACAGCGCGTCCGGATTATAGTACAGGTATTTTCCGTGCAGCTCGGCTATCCGCTCAAATCCGTTCCAGGTATCGCCCGATACCTGCGTGGTCAGGATATACCTTACGCCCAGCAGATCGCTCATCAGGCGGGAAGCGCCTTTGTAATAAGCGGTATTCAGGCCGGTGTACAGGTTCAGGCAGGTATACAGATCCCGGATATTCTGCTGGAAGGTGGAATTGAAAAACGTAACCCCCCTGCCTCCGACATACGAGACAAAGTTCACGATATGGGTGGAATCGATCTCACTGCGGAAGAAGTCGTCCCCGTCGCCCATTTCGTCCATCAGCCGCTGGTAGTCGGTCTGCCAGGACACGTACCAGCCCTGCTCATATCCGCCTTTGTTGATCAGGTCATACAGCCCGTGTCCCCCCGCTTCCGCCGCCATCACGCAGCAGAGCGCCACCTGTACTTTGCTTTTCCACGGCAGTCCGGACCGCATCAAGAAGAGCGCGCCGGCGTACAGCGCCAGCATGCCCAGGCACAGGAACATCGTCCATTCTCCCGCGGTCACGGCCTCTGCCGCGGCCCACGCCGCCGTGCCAAGCAGCACCGCGCCGCAGCCGACGGCAAGCCGCGTCCAGGACATCTCCTTCAGGCGGCTCAGGGCAGTATACGAAATCCTGATCAGCACGATCATGAACAGGAACGCAAAACGATTCGGAAGCCCCATTTCCAGGTGGAATCCGTGCCAGATGAAATTGAGCGGGCTGAAGGTAAAGCTGAACGCCAGAAACGCGAGCAGCGCCCCGTACCCGATCCGCTCCCGCCTGCGCACGGCACGGTTGAGCAAAAACAGAACGGCAAGCAGCAGCACGATCAGTCCGCAGTAGAGCTGCACGTCCCCGCGCTCGTAGCTGGTGCGGTACGCCATGGTGTCCGCGTACTGCGCACGCAGCATGCTCAGCCCGTTATGGTACATTTCCGCGTCCGGAATCCCGCGCGACGCGCCGGAGGATGTCTCCCGCAGGGACAGATACGCGGGCAGCAGCAGCACCGCTCCCATGCCGCCCCCCGCGAGGGAGGACAGGGCAAAACGCCCCGCGCGCGCCACGTGCTCCCGCACGCCGCCGCCCGCGAGCAGCGTCTGCAGCAGAAACCAGAGACAGGCAAACAGGCACACCATATACCCGATGTAGTAATTGCACCACACCGCGTAAAACAGCGAAAACAGGTACAGCGCGGATTTCCTGCCCCGGACCAGGTTTTCGATCCCCGCCATGACCGGCGGCACCATCGCGATGGAATCCAGCCACATCAGGTTGAACTTGTATCCGAGGAAGAAATTCGACAGCGCGTACATGGTGCCGAACGCCACCGCCGCACAGGCGCTTCCCTTTTCCTGCCGGTACAGGTACCAGGCCAGCGTGCCGCCGCACAGCGCCAGCTTCAGCCAGATCAGCCACACCATCATATCCCCGACGGAGCTCTCCTTTACCAGCACCAGCAGGTAATTGAGCGGGCAGGAGGCGTAATATGCGATGGTCGCCCACAGATTGTAGCCCCCGCCTCCGGAAAAGGAATAGAACAGGCTTTCCCCGCTGACCAGTTTTCGCCGCACTTCCGTCAGGAAGGGCAGGTACTGGTGCACGCAGTCCACTTCCAGAATCAGTTTGCTTCCGAAAGGCCATACCCCGATAAAATAATACGCGATCAGCAGAAGAAGCCCCGGCAGAAGCATGCCCCAGGCAAAAACCAGGCCCCGGGAAGGGCGTTTTCCCGCTTTGTTGTTCCCATCCGTCATTTCCATCATGATCCCCTTTGTTCAGAACCTGTCACGGGCGGCGCAGCAGCGTAAAATACGCGCTCTCCCCCGCCGGCTGGTAAGCCATTTCCTCCGCAAGCCGTTCCGCGTCAATGGCCTGTGTCCTGTCCACCAGGATCAGATCCGGCTGTTTTTCCGGGCTGATATCCCAATACGCCAGCAGGCGCTCCGTGATCTGCTCTCCGGAGCCGGACGGCCAGGCGGAATACGTGCCGTATTCCCATGGCAGGAACAGATAGTACCAGGTACCCGAGGTCAGGATCGCGGCGGATTCCGCGTCCCCATGCTCCGCCCGGATGTTTTCCATATCCGCCTGCACCGCTTCGTAATAATTCCGCATGGCAGGCGTCACCATCAGCCCCGCCTCGGGGCCGGACGCGATCAGGGCCGTCTGGGATGCGATGCCGTCTTCCCAGAACACCCGCTCACAGCGCCGGTAGCCTTCCACACCCAGGAAGCTTCCGCACAGCAGCACAAAGCAGACTGCGAGCGCGGCACGGCGCGGCGCCTGATACCACACGTTCTCTTCCCTGCGGTAGAGCGCCGCGGTGGTCATCCCGGCCATCAGGAGGGCGCAGGCGGAGGCGACGATCAGCCCGGTCTGCGCGGCAAGGTAGGTCTGGTTGGAAATGGCCGCGATGCAGAACGCGTAGAGCATCGCGGGCAGCCAGAAGGCAAAGAAAAGCGTTTTCATCCTCCGTTCCCGCACCAGCAGCAGGGAAAGCGGCGCGAGCAGCGCGAGCGGGAAGGCGATCGCGTTGATCAGCTGGTTCTGCGGCAGGGAAAGCACCATCAGCCCCACCGCGTCCGCACAGCCGCACAGCCACCAGACGGGGGCCCATTTCTTTTTCCGGTCCAGCGCCGCGGCAAGCAGCACCGCGCCGAAGAGCGCCGACAGCCCGGTCATGCCGTCCGTTCTGCCCATCAGGCCCTGCAGCGTCCAGGACAGATGGATTCCGAGACTGCCCGCGGGATGCTCCGGATCCTGCAGGATAAACGGCAGGGAACGCAGCACCTGATCCATCGAAGCACGGGTCAGCACCTGCGCGGCAAGCGCGGCGAGCAGCAGCGCGCAGCCTGCCGTGACGCGCGCGAAAGGCATGCCGGACAGGAGGGTCTCCCGCGTCCTCCTGCGCAGGGCGGGCACGATACGGCAGAGCAGCACGCCTGCCGCGTACAGCGCCCACACGGCCGCCAGCGCCGGGCAGCAGAGCACCGCGCCCGCGAACAGCACCCCCGCGGCAAGCTGCTGCCAGCCTTTCGCGTGTTTTGCCGTCACGATCAGCGTCAGCGCAAGCGCCATGCACAGGATGCCCAGCGAGTTATAGGAGAACGCCATGATGCCGAACGGCGCGTACAGCATGAAAAGCAGCGCCGCCGGCAGCGCGCCGTGGAGCGAAAGCCGCTTCCAGCGGAAATACAGAAACACGGAGGCAATGGCATGGACGCAGGTGTACAGCAGCCTGAAATGCAGCACGATGCCTTCCGTGCCGTCAAAGAACAGCAGGTACAGGCGCATCAGCGGATACAGCAGCAGGGAAGAAAGCTGCGAAATGTGCCATTCATGCGCCAGCAGCGCGTCCCCCCGGCACAGGCGGAGGGGGATCGTCAGATAGAACGCCTCGTCCACATTGCCGAATCCGTAACGGGTTTTCCAGAGTATGAAACCAAACACGCCGAGAAGCGCCGCCGCGGCCGCGGCGCGGTATACGATCGTCCGCGTGCGTGTACGCCACTGCGACAGCGGCGCGATGCCGGCGATTTTCTCCGACAGCCGCGTCACGGGCAGCGCCACGCACCAGCTCGCGAACAGGGACAGCGCGATGCGCCAGAGCCCTTCCAGAAAATACGCGTCCGGCCCGAACTCCAGGTAGCGCGGCGTGAACAGCAGCAGATTGAAGATCTCCGAAATCATGA
>CADBNX010000092.1 GCA_902796115.1 uncultured Eubacteriales bacterium | reverse complement strand
TTGCAGTCCGATTCCACGTACATGCCGCCCGCGGGTTCAAACTGCCCGTTTTTCGCCTTTTCCAGGACGCGCGCGAACAGCTCCGGGTAATAGGTCTCGAGCGTTTCGAAAAGGTACGCCTGCGTATGCGTGTAGCGCAGGAAGGGATACCGGTCCATCAGCTCCAGCTGGATCAGACAGGTGCGGGCGTTCTTCTGCACGGCGTGGATCCTGCGCCAGTAATAGGCGATATCCAGATGGCTGTGCGCCACGAGCGCCACCTCTCCGCTGCCGCGGTACATCTGATTTGCATACAGCTCACGGGCGATGTACGCCCGCGCGCTGTCCATGCCCGCGCCGCTGTCCCAGTCCACCAGGTTCAGCGCGTGATACAGCCGGTCGGATACGAAGGCGGTGTAATCCCCATCAAACTCGCCGCCGGTGATGATATCGTAAAACAGCGCCGCGTCCTGATACAGCGCCGCCGCTTCCTCATTGAGCGTCACGAACCAGCCGCCCTGAAAAACCTGCCGGCAGCCTTTGAAGCGCATGGTGTCCTCGCTGCGGTCGTCGTCGGGCTTTGAACGGTTATAGCCCTCGATGTCGAACACATACCGTCCGTCGGAGGAAGGGGGCAGAACCATGGTCTCGCGGTTCGGGTCGATGCCGCCCGCGAGATGACCGTTCACCCGCACCAGCATTTCCCCGGCGCAGGTCAGCATGAAGCGCAGCTCCTTCGCGCCCCGCATCCGGGATGGCACCTGTGCCTCCGCGTGCAGGAAAGCGGTGCCGTCGGGCGTGAAATATTCGTCCCCGCGGCGCAGCGCCCGCGGGGAAGCGTCGTACATCGCATAGCTGTTTTCCCCGGTCTGGCGCCCTTCGCGCACGGTCCAGCCGGTGATTTCCTCCCGCTCCCGGATCAGCATCTTCTTCAGCCGGCGGAGCCTGATTCCGGTCCATTCGTCGGGCAGCATGGACCGCCGGATCACTTTTGCGTGTGCCATCGGCAGTTCTCACTTTCTCCACAGAAACGGCGATCTGACCGCGGTGAAGCGGATGTCCCGTTTCAGTTCTTCCTTCACGCGTTTTTCCGCCCAGCGCAGGCAGGCTTCCAGCGCGGCGCAGTGCGCGCACTCGCCTTTTGCGGTGAGTGCGGCCGTTTCCCCTTCTTCACCTGTCACTTCCAGCCATCCGCCGTCGGCGCGCACGCAGGGCGCGATTTCGGATTCAAAAAACGCTTTCAGCTCCATGTGCATCTTCTCCCGGTCCCTTATCGCACAGCCGTGCTTTTACCTGAAACAGGGGGCTGCCGCACGCGGCAGCCCCCTGATCGCTGCGGGAATCAGTTCCTTTCCTGATACCAGGCGTTGGCTTCGTCCGTCAGCGTCTGACCGCCGGCGCTCAGCCAGTTCTGGACGTATTCGTCCCAGGCGTCCAGGGAGGTTTCACCGCGGATCATGGAAACCCAGGTCTCGTCGCGGATGGTGTTCAGTTCCGCGAACAGATCGTTGCTGGGCAGGGTCTCGGTCACGGCATCCTGGATGTAGCTGTTGTACTGATCCTTCTTGAACCAGTTCAGGCGGTTCGCGATGGAAGGATCCTTGTAGAAGGCCAGGTCATAGGCCAGCTGGGAGAAGGCACGGTCGTTGCCGTACAGGCTGCGGCAGCCCCAGACGCCCACGGCGTTGAGTTCTTCGTTGCCCATCAGGCGCTTGATGGTGCCGTTTTCCAGCTTCTCATAGTGCGTTCCTTCGATGCCGGCGAAGGCGAGCATATACAGTTCGTCGTCCGTCGCGAAGGCGTTGAGGATCCTGAAGATCAGGGCCAGTTTTTCATCGGACATGGAAGCGTTGTACACGGCGCTCTCGCTCACGGCCACGGGCGTTCCGACCTGCCAGCCGTAATCGCCGTTGGGGCCTGCCGGCCACGGGCCGTACACAAAGGTGGAATCGGCGCCGTTCACGGCCCAGTATTCCTGCGCGCAGCGTCCGCCGTCGTCGCCCATGACTTCCTTCAGACGGTAATGGTCAATGGAAGCGTTGGCGCTCACGCCGTACAGGCCGTTCACCAGGCCGTGGGAAATGGCCCAGTAGCTGCCTTCCACGGATTCCTTGCCGGC
>CADBNX010000091.1 GCA_902796115.1 uncultured Eubacteriales bacterium | reverse complement strand
TTCCTGTACGGGCAGCGGTATTTCCGGGAGAAATTCGGCAGGGCCTGCGGCAACTGCTGGCTGCCGGACGTATTCGGCACCAGTGCCGTGCTGCCGCAGATCCTGAAAAAAAGCGGCATCCGGTATTACGTGTCCAACAAGATGTCCACCTGGAACGATACGAACCGTTTTCCGCACAACAGCTTCATCTGGCGCGGGCTGGACGGAAGCGAGGTGTACGCCAGCGTGCCGCCCACGCACTTTATCACCGCGGCGACGCCCACGGAAATCATGCGGAACTGGAACGCATACCAGGATAAGGATTCCGGCGCGGCGACGCTGTGCATGTACGGATACGGGGACGGCGGCAGCGGCGTGACGGAGGATATGCTGCATTCGGTCGAACGCCTGGGGCGCCTGTCCGCCATGCCGCGCGTCACGGTGACCGGCGGGCAGGAATACCTGGAGCAGAATCTGAACGAAAGCAGGAAACTCGCGGTGTGGGACGGGGAACTGTACCTGGAGATGCACCGCGGCACCTTCACCACCAAATCCGACCTGAAGCGGCAGAACCGGCAGCTTGAGATCCTGCTGCGCGACACGGAGTACGCCTGCGCACTGCGGTGGCTGCGGGGCGAAACCTATCCCGCGGACGCGCTGCGGGCGGCCTGGAAAAAGCTGCTCGTCTGCCAGTTCCACGATATCCTGCCCGGCAGCCACATCCGTCCCGTGTATGAGGACGCCATGGCGGATCTCGCCGAAGTCCGGAAAACCTGCGCCGCGCTGACCGGACCGGATGGGAAGGGGCTGTACAATACGCTGAATTTTTCCCGCGTCCTTCCCTGCTTTGTGCCGGATCCGGAGGGAAAATCCTCGCGTCTCGGGGTCCGGGGCAGATATGTGCGGGGAGAGATGCCCGCGCTTGCCCCCGTGCGGGAAGCGGAAGCGGAAACAAAAACGGACTGGATCAGGACACGCGCGCTGCCGGACGGTTCCCTCGCCGTCGAAACGGACACCCTGCGCGTAACCGCCGCGCCGGACGGGAGCCTGACGAGCCTGAAGGACGCGCGCGGACGGGAATACACGGACGGATGCTTCAACAAGCTGCGGCTGTTCCGGGACGTGCCGGGAAACTACGACGCCTGGGATATCCTGCCCACCTACCGCGAAGTCGAGCTGCCGCTGCGGGTGGCAAAGCCGATCGCGCCGGGATACGCGGACGGCGAAACGGCGGAGTTTGTATGCGAGCTTGAAACGGATAAGAGCCGCTTCGTGCGCACGCTGCGCTTTTTGCGCGGGAGGGGCGTCATCGAGACGGAGTACCGCGTCGACTGGCATGAAGAGCACGTGCTCGCCAAGGCCGAGTTCTCCTGCGCGGTCCGCGCGCCCTACGCCCAGTGCGATACGGGCGCCGGCTTCATCACCCGCGAAACCAACCGGAACACGACCTGGCAGCAGGCGCGCTATGAGGTCTGTCAGCACAAGTGGTGCGATCTGAGCGAAACGGACGGCGGGATCGCGATCATCAACGACGGCAAATACGGCGTGGGGATCTGGGACGGCATGATCTCGCTGAGCCTGCTGCGCGCGACCTGCAGGCCGGATCTGCTCTCCGACCGCGGAACGCACGATTTTGCCTGCCTGATCGTACCGCACGGGGGCTCGGCGCAGCAGGCAGGCATCAACCGGATGGCGCTGGAATACAATACGCCGCTGCTGCGCGCGCCGCTGCCCGGTCTGCATCTTCCGGATACGGGCTCCCTTTTCCTGCAGAGCGTCAAACAGTCGGAGGACGGGAAGAAGCTGATCCTGCGGCTGACGGAGCAGGACGGCTGCCGGGGCAGCATCCGTTTTCCCTGCCCGGTCACGGTGACGAACCTGCTGGAGGACGATGAAACAGAAACGGACACCGTGGCGTACGGCCCCTTCGCCATGCTGACCGTCAAGGCAGATCCGGAGCGGGCGGCGGAATGGCTTTGGGAAGAAGCGGGTGACAGGACATGAAGAAAACGCACAGAAAATGGCATATCGACGTGCTGCACCACTCGCACACGGATCTCGGGTATACGGCCAGGCAGGAGCTGGTTTTCAGGCAGCACGCCGATTTCCTGCGCCGGACGGTGGAAATCCTGCGCGGGATCGACGCGGGAGAGGCGCAGGCGCAGCGCGGCTTTTGCTGGCAGTGCGAAAACTGGTGGCAGATCGCGAATTTCCTGCGCTTTGCGGAAAAAGCGGACCGGGAGGATCTTATCCGCTTTATCCGGGAGGGCAGGATCGGGCTGAGCGCGAGCTTTCTCAACCTGACGGATCTCGCGGACGAGACCGTACTTGAGGAGCACCTGGCCATGGCGCGCGCCTGGGCAGACGGCATCGGCGTTCCGATGCGCAGCGCCATGACAGCCGACGTGAACGGGTATTCGGCCGGGCTGCCGGACACGCTGGCGGACGCGGGCGTCAAATACCTCTACAGCGCGGTCCATACCCACCACGGCATGTATCCGCTGCGCAAAAACCCCGCTTTCTTCCGCTGGCGCGGCCCGCGCGGCGCAGGCGTGCTGGCGTTTTCCGGGGAGCACTACCACTGGGGCCATGTGCTGGGGCTGTGCCCCGGCGGGATCTCCTCCGCCATGACGGAGGACGAATTCACGCGGGATATCGAAAGCGGAAAGATCCTGGCCGGAGACCGGGAAAGCGCGGATCGGGAAGAAGAAACCATTGCCCTCGCGCGCATCCCACGCTATCTGGCCTCCCTGGAGGAATCCGGATGGCCGGTGGATTTCGTGCCCGTATTCGTCAGCGGCATCCTTTCCGACAATTCCCCGCCCAACGGCAGGGTGGCGGAAAGGATCAACCGGCTGAACGAACTGTTTGACGGGGACATCGAACTGGAAATGACCACGCTGGACCGCTTTTTTGAGAAGCTGGAGGACGCGGTTCCCGATATCCCGGAATACGCCGGGGACTGGACCGACTGGTGGGCGGACGGCGTGGGCTCCACCCCCGGGGCGGTGAAGCTGTACCGGGAAGCGCAGCGCTGCCGGAACCTCGCGGCGCTGCTCGATCCGCACAAGTGCCTCCGGGATCCTGCCCTGTGGCGGGAATCCGGACGGAACATGATGCTCTATGCCGAGCACACCTGGGGGCATTCCGCCTCCGTTTCCGATCCGTACGGCTCTCTGGTCCATGCAGTCGGCCTGAAAAAAACCGGTTTCGCCGTCAGCGCGCATAATGCCGCGGGCATGCTGCTTGACGGCGTGCTGGAGAAGCTGGGAAACCGGATGATCCGGCCGGACAGGCCCTGCCGGGTCCGGGTGCTCAATCCATGGCCTTTCGCGGTCCGCGCGCCGGCCGCGGCGCCCCTGCTTGGCTGGGACGCTCCGGAAGGCCGGCGGCAGGAAGCGCGTCCCCTGGCGCTGAAGGACGTGGGGACGGGTGAGCTTCTGCCCACCCAGACCGCCCCCGGTCCGCGCGGCCTCCTGGCGGAATGCGTGCTCACGCTCGCGCCCGGGGAGAGCAGGGAGCTTGCAATCACGTATGCGGATCCGGAAGCGCAGATGCCGCCGCACACGCCCGTATCCGGCGCGGACGCCGTACGCGATCTGGAGGGCGTACCCGATCTTCTCCTGCCGGAGCGGATCGAAACCGACTTCCTGACCGTCCGGACCGACCCCGCGCGCGGCATATTTTCCATCCGGGAAAAGCGGACCGGTACGGAACTTGTGTCCTCCGCGTCCGGGCACGGCGCGTTTGCCTGCCTGTACCTTGTGACGCCCGCGTCCGGGCCCCGGAACGCCTTCCGCAGGCAGATGGGCCGGCGCAGGACCTGCGGAAACACCCGGCGTTTCACCGCCCGGCCGAAGTGTTTTTCCGTCGCCGACGCGGGCGAAGTATCCGTGACGCTGCGCGGCGTGTTCGAACTGGAGGGCACGGACGAGTGCCTGCTTGACCTGAAACTGTACCGCCGTCTGCCGCGGATGGACGCCCGGATCCGCATCAGGAAGAGGAGCTGCGCGGACCCGGAAGAGATCAGGGCGGCGCTTCCCTTTGTGACGGACGGGGACAATGAAACCTGGATCGATAAAACCGGATGCGTGATCCGTCCGGGGCTGGACCAGCTGCCGGGCACCTGCCAGGAATTCTGGTGCCTGCAGAACGGTATCCTGCGCCGCGGAAAAAGCTTTGACCTTCTTATCGCGTGCCCGGACGCGCCCCTCGTCTCCTTCGGGGAGGAGGAAGCGGGGCCCGTCAGGCTCTGCGACGGACAGAGCACGGAAATGAACCGGGCCGAAATCTGCAGCCGGATCATGAACAATTTCTGGGAAACCAATTTTGCCGCCGATCTGGGCGGCTGGCACGAATTCCGCTATACCGTCACGCTCGAAGCGCCGGCGGAGCCGGAAGAACAGCTGCGCCGATGCGCCGCCCTCTGCACCGGACTTCCCGTTCTTGAGCTGTAGCGCCCGCCGCCGGACGGCATGTTTTCGGCTTTGCACAGAAATACAGTGAAAATACAGAAAGGGCACGAAAAAGCCGCGTCCGGATTTGTATTTCTCCCCGGATCGTGATACAATACCCGCAATCAAAGAAGTCCTCTGTATTGCTGTTTTCTTCCCCGGAAGAAAATGGCAATCTGATTTTGAGGCGGAAGGGAGCGCACCGGAAGAATGGCCAGAACGGAAAAAATGCCGTATCCGCACAGGAAACGGACATGGCTGAGGGTGCGGCAGTGCTGGGAGCTGTACCTGTTTCTGCTTCCCGCGATCGCGCTGATTTTTATTTTCAATTACGTGCCGATGTACGGCATTCAGATCGCGTTCAAAAACTACAAGCCCGTGCTGGGCGTCTGGGGAAGCCCGTGGGTGGGGCTGAAGCATTTTACCCGCATGTTTGCCCTGCCGAAGTTCAAGACGATCGTCGGCAACACCTTCATCATCAGCTTCATGAGCATCGTGCTGGGGTTTCCTTTCCCGATCTTCCTGTCGCTGATCCTGAACCAGCTGCGCAATGAAAAATACAAGCGCCTGATCCAGACGGTCACCTACATGCCGCATTTCATCTCCACCGTGGTCATCGTAAGCATGCTGACGGTGTTCCTTTCCACCAAATACGGCATTTACCGCTATTTCTGCGACGTGCTCGGCGCGGAGCCGGTCAACCTGATGGGCTCCAAGCAGTGGTTCCGGTGGCTGTATGTGTTTTCCGGCATCTGGCAGCACACCGGGTGGAACACGATCATTTATCTGGCGGCCCTGAGCAGCATCGACGTGGGGCTGTACGAAGCGGCGACGATCGACGGCGCCAACCGCTGGCAGCGCATGGTGCACATCGATATCCCCTCGATCGTCCCCACGATGATCATCCTGATCATCCTGGACAGCGGCAGTGTCCTGTCCGTGGGCTTTGAAAAAATCTTCCTGATGCAGAAATCCTCCAACGAAGCCGTTTCGGAGGTGATCAGCACCTATACGTACAAGATGGGTCTGCAGTCGATGCAGTACAGCTTCTCCACCGCCGTGAACCTGATGAATACGGTGGTCAATTTCGTCATGCTGTTCCTGGTCAATTTCATCGCCCGCAGGACCAGCGAATACAGCCTGTGGTGAAGGGAGGGTCACGAATGTTCCAACGGCGGCAGCGCACGAATCAGGACATTGCCTTTGACGTTCTGTTCAACGTGCTTGGCTTTCTCGCGCTGATGATCAGTTTTTATCCGATGTACTTCGTTTTTGTGGCGTCCTTTTCCGATCCCCGGCTGGTGCTTGGGGGACAGACCTTCGTTTTTCCCCGCGGTGTTACGCTGGAAGGCTACAGCCTGGTTTTCCAGGATCCCCGGGTATGGACGGGCCTGCGCAACACCCTGGGATACACGGTGGGCGGAACGGCCATTTCCCTGACGGTGACGATGCTCGCCTCCTACGCGCTCTCCCGCAAAGAACTGCCTTTCCGCGGCGCGGTGATGGTGTTTTTCACGATCACGATGTTCTTCGGAGGCGGCCTGATCCCCACGTACCTTGTCATCAATGACCTGGGACTGCTCAACACCTACTGGGTCATGGTGCTGCCCGGAGCGGTCAGCGTGTACAATATGATCATCATGCGCACGTTCTTTTCCACCAACATCCCGGAGGAACTGTTTGAAAGCGCGCGGCTGGACGGCTGCTCCTACACCAATTTCTTCATCCGCATCGGGCTGCCGCTGTGCAAGGCGATCATCGCCGTCATTTCCCTGTACTACGCGGTCGGTTACTGGAACGAATACTATAAAGCGCTGATCTACATCAGCGACGCCGGCAAAACGACCCTGCAGATGGTGCTGCGCAATATCCTGCTCAGCACGCAGGAATCCGCCGATCAGACCGGCATGGACTACAGCAGCCGCCTGATGACGGCGGAACAGATCAAATACGCCCTGATCGTGGTCTCCACCCTGCCCATCATGATCGTATATCCCTTCCTGCAGAAATTCTTCGCCAAGGGCGTCATGCTGGGGTCCATCAAGGGCTGAACCAAAGCACTTTATGCCGCATGGACGGCATGAAGATAAATTCAAGGAGGTTGATCCTATGAAACGCATCGTGTCCCTGCTTCTCGCGCTGCTGATGGCCGTGGGCTGCTGCTCGCTGGCCATGGCGGACGAAAAAGTGAAGCTGTCCGCCGTCATCGTGCAGCACTCCGCGTGCCCCGATTTTGACGACAGCCCCATGTGGCTCAAAATCGCCGAGGAAGCCGGTGTGGAACTGGAATGGGAAACCGTCCGTTCCGACTGGGCGACCCGCAAATCCGTGCTGATCGGCACCAACCAGATGCCGGACCTGTGGATCGGCGAATACAACCTGAACGTATCCGATATCCAGAGCAACCAGGAAGCGTTCGTCAAGCTGAACGACTACATTGACAACAGCACGAACGTAAAAAAGATGTTCGACGAGCATCCCGAGCTCTACACGCCCATCACCTTCCCGGACGGCTCCATCTACTCCATCCCGATGTTCACCGCGGGCGG
>CADBNX010000090.1 GCA_902796115.1 uncultured Eubacteriales bacterium | reverse complement strand
GCGCAGAAAAACGCGCCGGACGCGTTCCGGGAAGCGCAGAAAATGGCCCTGCGGGGGGAATACATGCGGGCACAGAAGCTCCTGGAACAGGAAGCGACGGGACTGTGGTCCCAGGCCTATCTGCCGGTGGGAGAAATCGTGCTTTCCATGGATCACACCGCATCCGTCACGGAGTATCGCCGGGAACTGTCCCTGGAGGAAGGCGTGCACCGGGTGTCCTATGTCTGCGACGGGGTGCGCTATGACAGGGTATGCTTTGTCAGCGCACCGGATCAGGTGCTCTGTCTGCGTCTGACGGCGGACCGTCCCGGTCAGATCGGCTTTCTCGCCGCGCTCACAGGGGCGCTGCGCTGTGAAGGACGGCTGGAATCTGACGGTGCCGTGATCGAAGGAAACGCGCCGGTCATGTGCTGGAAATACGGCACCATGCAGCGGGGCGAAGGCTGCCTGCGGTATGGGGAAGAACCCGAAAACACGGGCATGGGATATGCCGCGCGCATGCTTCTGATTCCGGAGGGAGGAAGGATGCGCGGGATGGCGGAAGGCCTGCGCGTCGAGGCGGCCGATGCCGTGACGCTGCTGTTTGACTGCCGCACCTCCTTCAACGGCTGGCAGAAGCATCCTGTTCTTGAAGGACGCGAATACCGCGAGCGCTGCCGCGAGGAGATCCGCGGGGCGGCGCAGCGGGGCTTTGACGCGCTGCTCGCCCGGCACAGAGCGGATCACGCGGCGCTGTATCAGCGCGTGGATTTCACGCTCTTTGGCGGGGAGGAAGGGCTGCTGCCCACGGATGAACGGCTGACGCGCCATGAACAGGGAGAGGCGGACCCCGATCTGTACGCGCTGTATTTTCATTTCGCGCGCTATCTGACCATCGCGGCTTCCCGTCCGGGCACCCAGCCGATGAACCTGCAGGGCATCTGGAATCCCCACGTGATTCCCCCGTGGAACAGCAATTACACCGTTAATATCAATACGGAAATGAATTACTGGCCGACGCTTGCCGTTCAGCTGCCGGAATGCCGGGAACCGCTGCTCCGTCTGGTCCGGGAACTGCGGGAAAGCGGCAGCCGCACGGCGCGGGAATACTACGGCGCGCCGGGCTTTGTGACGCATCACAACACGGATCTGTGGCGCATGACGACGCCGGTGGGCGCGCACTGCGAAGGCACCGGGGTATTCGCGCTCTGGCCGATGGGCTCGGGCTGGCTGTCCCGCGCGCTGTGGGAACGCTTTGAGGCGACGGGCGATACGGCCTGGCTGCGGGAGGAGGGGTATCCGATCCTTCGGGACGCGGCGGAGTTTTACCTTTCCCTGCTCGTGGAAAACGCGGACGGCGAGTGGATCTTATGCCCCGCAACCTCGCCGGAAAACAATTTCCTGCTGGACGGAAAGCCCTGCGCCGTCGCGGAATCGACGGCGATGTCGCAGGCGATCATCGCGGAAATCTTTGATTTCACGCTTCACTCCGCGCAGCTGTGCGGCATCGCGGAGGATGAGGTCCTTCGCAGGATGCGCGCCGTGCGCGGAAAGCTGGCGATGCCGAAAGCGGGGCCGGACGGCGCGCTGCTGGAGTGGAACGCGCCCTTTGAGGAAAAGGAGCCGCAGCACCGGCATATCTCCCATCTGTACGCGCTGCACCCGGGTCGGCTGATCACGCCGGAGGGAAATCCTGACGAGGCGCGGGCCTGCCGCGTGTCCCTGGAGCGCCGGGGGGATGAGAGCACCGGATGGGCCATGGGATGGCGCATCTGCCAGTGGGCCAGACTGCTTGACGGCGATCACGCCCTGAAGCTGCTGGACCGGCAGCTGTGCGTTGCCGGGAAGAGCGCGATTCAGTATTCGGGCGGAGGCGGCACCTACCCGAACCTGCTGGACGCGCATCCGCCTTTCCAGATCGACGGCAATTTCGGGGCGTGCGCGGGCATCGCGGAAATGCTGCTGCAGACGGACGGGGAAGGCCGCACGCGCCTTCTGCCCGCGCTTCCGTCGGCCTGGCGGAAGGGACGCGTGAAGGGACTCGTCACGCGCTTCGGAAAGATCCTGGATTTCGCGTGGGAAGACGGACGGGTGACGGAGCGGCATGAGAGGGACGGGAGAAGCGTATGACCGGACTGTGGGTGAGGCTTGTCAGAAAAAACAGGATCATGCGGGACGTGACGGTCCCGTGTGACCGGGAGGCATGGCAGGAAGCGCTGGAGGAGGCATGCAAAATGCTGGACGTGCCGCGGCCCCTGCTGCTGCCCGCGCATGAACGGGATTTCGAGGCGTTTTCCCAGACCCGCTTCCTGAAGGATCATTTTGTGGAGGAAGTGCCGTTTGACCGCATGGAAACGGAATGGATTTCCCCGCAGGCAAAAAAGAAAGTCAACGAGGCGTATCTGTAATGAAAAAAGCCGTTCTTCCGCTGCTGCTTCTCCTTGTGCTGCTGTGGGTGCCTTCCCTCGCGGAGGGAGAACCCGTGATTTCCGAAATCATGGCCGCGAACGCGACCTGGAAAAACGGCTGCCACAGCGACTGGGTGGAAATCGCCAATCCGGGCAAAAAGGCACTGGATCTGTCCGGCTGGGGGCTGAGCGACAGCGCGAAAAAACCGTTCAAATGGGTCTTCCCGGACGGAACCGGGGTAAAGGCCGGGGGATTCCTTGTGGTGTACTGCACCGGCGGGGAGGAAGCGGATTACGGGAAAGGTGCGCTGTACGCCTCCTTCAAGCTGAGCCAGGACGGGGAAAAGCTGGTGCTGACTTCCCCGGATGAAAGCGTCAGCCAGCGGGTGGATTTTCCTTTGCAGTACGCGAACGTATCCTGGGCGCTGGGCGCCGACGGGGCGTGGGGCTACGCGGAAAAGGCGACCCCCGGCGCGAAGAACAGCGGAAAAACGTATCCGGAGCGCGCGGCAAAGCCCGACCTGCTTCTGCCGGGCGGATTTTATCAGGATCAGGCGACTGTCCGGGCGCAGAGTGAGGAAGGGGTCATCCGCTATACGCTGGACGGGGAAACGCCGACCGCGAAAAGCCCCGTCCTGCCCCGGGAGGGGATCGTGCTGAAGCAGACGACGGCGTTCCGCTGCGCGGTGTTCGCGGACGGAAAAATGACATCCGAAACCGCAGACGCGACGTATTTGATCTCCGATCCCTCCCCGGTGCCCGTGATCGCGCTGACAACGGACGACCGGTACCTGTTCAACAAAAAAACCGGCGCGCTGGTGCGCGGCGAATCCGCCTCTTCGCCCAATTATGAAAAGGAATGGGAATACCCCGTGTTCATCGAGTATTATACGGCGGACGGGGAATGTCTGATCTCCCAGCGCGGCTCCTTTACGGCGGCGGGCCACAGCGCACGGCAGAACGCGCAGAAATCGATCGCCGTCTACGCGCGAAGCGTGCTGGGACCGGATACCTTCGCCTTCAATCCCTTCCCCCACCGCGATTATGAAAGCTATCACGCGCTGCTGCTGCGCTCCGCCAATTCGGACGCCTTTTCGACCCGCCTGCGGGATCCCGTCATTTCTTCCCTGGCGGAAAACCAGGATATCTGCTACCAGGACGCGCTGGCCGTTCAGGTATACATCAACGGGCGCTACTGGGGGCATTATAACCTGCGGGAAAAGATCAACAAATACTTTGTGGCGCAGTGGGAAGGCATCGAAGACGAGGAGACGGCCGACCGGATCGATATCCTCTCGCGCACCGGCAGTGATTCCTGGGTGCAGAACGGGAGCAACGCGGACTGGGTGGAACTGTGCGAATTCTGCAAAAAGCGGGATCTGAACGTACCGGAGAATCTGGCGTATGTCAAAGAGCGGCTCGACATCGACAGCCTGTTCACGCACGCCGCGTTTGAGATCATCATCGGCAATTCGGATATCACGAACGTGCGGGTGTACCGGGTGCCGGGCGGAAAATGGAAATACCTGCTCTTTGACGTGGAAGCCGGGTTCCAGAACCTGAAAGAGTCTCCCCTGTCCAATTACATCAAGCCGGTGACCGCGAAGATCCAGGCGTTCCGTCATGAACCGCTCAACGCGCTGCTGAACGTGCCGGATATGAAAGCGAAATTCCTGACGCGGTTTGCGGAACTGCTGGCGGAAAGCTTCCGCTGGTCCTATGTGGAAGCGCATTTTGCGCCCTGGGAGGAGACGGTCGGGGAACTGCTTCCCCGCCAGTATGAACGCTGGCCCTACCTGACGCTGTCCGACTGGCGGCAGAATGTGAACGCGATCAAATATTATGCCAGAAAACGTCCGGTCGCGGTGGTCGATATGCTCGCGCAGCGCATGAAGCTGACGGAAGCGGAAAAGAACGAATACTT
>CADBNX010000089.1 GCA_902796115.1 uncultured Eubacteriales bacterium | reverse complement strand
GTTTCCTGATCGAGATCGGCCGCGATGCCTGCCACCAGTTCGGGAAGCTGTTCCATCACTGCGAAGGATTCCGCGACATTCGGGTCACGGTAGGTGATGATGTACATGCCGTCGCGGTCCATGCCGCCATGGAACACACTGTACGCACCGTACTGGTCACGCAGGAGCGGGATCAGGAACTTGTCGCCCACCAGAGCCGTGACAGCGTCCAGATCACCTGTGTGGCCTTCCAGTCCCAGTTCCTCAAATGCCGCAGAGAGAACGTTGAAGTTCGCTTTGCTGTCGATAACCAGGCCTTCAGAGGCCGCGGGCATCGGGATACTGTCATAGCTGACACGCGTGATGGGCTCGCTGTTCAGCCGGGCGATGAATGCATCGGCCAAGGCCTCATTCACGGCAGCGCTCTTTTCACTGCCGGAGAACACGGCAATCGCGCCGGTTCCGTTGCGGAGCTGCTCGCGTACGCGCTCGAGTTCCGCGGCCACCGGCGCGGGATCATCCTGCAGCTGTGCTTCAACCCGGTTCAGGAAATCGTAGTATTCGATATAGTTCATGTAGACATACACCTTGTCGAGTTCGCTGGTACGGGCAAACTGCCGGTAGAGCAGGGGAGTGTAACCTTCGTTCAGGTTGGAGCGGACGGCGCTCTTGACGGCCTGAACTGCCTTCAGGAGTTTTTCGGTGTCACTGTAATCCAACTGAAACGCCAGTTCATATGCCAGATCATAACCGGCCTGCAGATCATCGTCCGCGGCAATCCAGCTCAGCCGGAAGAACAGGTGCGTGCTGCCGTCTGCTTCGTTCAGCAGAGAGGAACGCAGACTTCCGTTGTACATATAGCGGCTTGAAAGCATGGTCAGTTCCGCCAGAGAATGCCCGGTGCTTCCGAGTTTACCCACCAGGTGGGTCATCAGGCGGAACCAGTGCAGGTCTTCTGCCGCGATGCCGGAGGCATCCAGGAAGATGTCCGCCTGCCCGATTCCGTCCACACCCGCCACCGCCTCGATGTGACGCAGTCCGCTGTCATCGGTATAGTCCTTGATTTCGTAGGTTTTGCTCTCCTCAGGAAGCGTGTCAGTGGTCACTGCCGTCAGAGCAGTTACCATCGCGGCTGTATCCGCCGTGTCCTCGGGAACGGTGTTGGATGCTTCGACGATCGCCGCAATTTCTTCCTCCGTCATTCCTGCCTTGATTTCCGCAAGATGAGCGGCCAGTTCGGCGTCGCGCTGTTCCTTCAGTCCGGCTTCGGGATAGGTGACGGTCAGGGCATTGCGGGGATTATTTACCAGGTTTGCTCCGATCAGGGCCGCGTAGGTACCATCGGCGTTGCGGTCCGCCATGGTATCCAGTTCAGAGATGTAATCCGCGTAGAACCAGGGGTTGCCCGTACCCATATAGTAATAGGCAAAGGAGGGGATAACGGAACTGTAACCCACATCGCTGGACTCACGGATCAGGCGCACGTCGATGGCCAGGCCGGCCAGTTCACTGTCGATCTGTTCGTCAGTGAAGCCGGTCTGCGCGATTTCCGCCAGTTTTTCATCCACGATGGCTCGGAAAGTTTCGGCATCCTCCGGATCAATGTTCGAAGCGGTGAAGACCACACAGTTCTCCGGTGCCGCGAAATCGGTCCCACAGGAGAATGTGCCGTACGGAATGGCTTCCTGCAGGGCGATCATCAGCGCGGATGTATCGCTTGACATCAGGTCCACTGCCATGTCAAAATCCACCAGATCGGACGATGCGACGTCGGGACAGACAATAATGTAGGTTGCCACGGAGATGTGGGAAGTGTTTGCGCCGCTTTCCATCGCAAAGGCGAATGTATCCTCAGCAGGCGCTGTGATGGGAGTGTAATCAGGATCATCAAATGCGGTTTCCCTGCGTTCATAAGGCGCGAATGCATCATCCAGCAGAGCGAGGAAAGCGCCCCAGTCCTCAATATCGCCGTAGAGATAGGCCACACAGTTTGATGGATGATAATAGGTGTCGTGAAACGACTTTACCATATCCCAGGTCATGTTCGGGATGGCATCGTTATCACCGCCCTGGTTGTTGCCGATCGTTGAGCCCGGGAAAGCTGTCCGATAGGCATCCTGATTGGCGGAGCGGGCAAGCGTATTGGCACCGAGCATCTCGGAATAGACAGTGCCCTCGAGCGTCAGGTCATCCTCGGGGCTGTTGAGGCGATAGCGCCAGGCTTCCGTACGGAAGATATCCTCATTCTCCATCACTATGGGATGCAGGCAGCTGTCAGTGTAGAAGTCTGCGAGCTTCAGCAGCTGGGCTTCGGAATAACTGGCCACAGGATAGCTGGTCATGATGTCATATGTGCTGGCATTCATGTAGCTGTTATAGGTCTGAAAGCTCAGGTTGAAGAAGAGGGCTGTGGAAGGATACTTTTCCGATCCGCTCAGGGTCGCGTGTTCAAACACATGGGGCAGGCCGGTGTTGTCCACCGCAGTCGTACGGAAGACAAGATCAAAGACGCGGTTCACATCGTCATTTGCGATATAGAAGACTTCCGCGCCGGTCCGGTCGTGCTCAAGGCGCACGATCGTCGCGTCGATCAGCGGAAACTCACGGGTCTCCCTGACCGTAAAACCATGGATCTGATCGCCCGTCCGGGGCAGTTCGGCAGCCACGGCGCCTGTGGCTGCCAGCATGCATACCAGCAGTACGGATACCAGCAGAACCTTTTTCATCTGTAAACTCCTCCTGTTTTTCCGGATCTGTTCAGCCCCAAATCATGTTTTCGTCCTCAGAATTCTTGCCCTTCGATGCTGTCTGTCAGTTGATGCCAGCTTGTCTGCGGGTGAAGACGTGAGGAAGTGTTTCAGCAGACTGAGCAAAAATGCATATGGTTCATTTCCGCTCAGCAGCAGGAAATCAGAATGGCTGAGCTGCACTGCGTTACCGAGTCATCAGGTATACGCTGATAATGATTTTATCAGATTTTCCGCAAATCATCAAGAATGAAATCCTGTATGCAGGCGATGCCGGATGCGCAAAGGATCATATCGGCGTTTCACTGCCGCGCGCTGCCCATTGCCTGTGTCAGCATACTCATGGCCTGGATCAGGGAAGAGGTGTCCGGCACGGACGAGATACAGTTTTCAAGATTGCCAATGGCGTAGGAAAGAGAAGCATAGCCCGAAGAAGCGGGATCCAGCGCCGAAAGCTGCGCTCTGGCGCTTGTGATGAGCAGCTGAGCGTCACGAAGCATGGACTCGCTTGCCGCATTGGCGGGAATGTTCTGCTGATACGCGGCATGTCTCGTGCAGGTGTATGCGGACAGGAGTGCTGCATTGGCAGCGGCGTCTTCCGTCAGACGGACCTGGCAAAAGCGGCCCAGGTAATCCGTCAGCGTATCCTGGTAGGAGGTTCCGATGAAACGGGAAAGCGGGTGCCCGGGCGGGAGCAGAATAACGGACTGCTGCCTGCGGTTCGGACAGGAATCACCAGCGAGCATGTTTGATTCTGCACAAAGTTCAAGCGTGTAATGCATCTGGCAGGATACCGCAGGGACGCTTTCCCTTGGCCACCAGTCGGTTACCGTCCCGTATCCCATTTCGTCATGCCGGCACGCGTCCGTGGCAAGCTGTCCGGACACCGCGCAGGTGGTAACCTGTACGAGCCCGTACTGCGCGGCATTGCCCTCCAGAATATCCCGGTTGGAGAGATTCTTCTCGCTGTGGATGGTTTTCATGAACGCGCCCCAAAGCTTTGCCGCGGCACT
Organism: uncultured Eubacteriales bacterium; assembly: GCA_902796115.1. Classification (GTDB taxonomy): domain Bacteria; phylum Bacillota; class Clostridia; order Christensenellales; family Aristaeellaceae; genus RUG756. The sequence goes on along the minus strand of CADBNX010000089.1, from coordinate 3,326 downwards.
TCCGCCCGTGGTTTTTGAGGAGAGCGGCTTATAATTATCGTGCCCGATCCAGACAGCCCCTGCGTACCATCCGGTAAGGCCCGCGAAAAACACGCCGCGCTGCTCCGAATTGGTGCCGGTTTTGCCGGCAACGGTCTGGCCGGAAATTTTCGCGTTCGTGCCGGTTCCGGAAGAAACCGCGTCCTTCAGGATATCCACGGTGAGCCATGCGGTGGACGGTTTGAACACCTGGCGGCGTTCCTGATTCAGGTGCGCGTCGTAGAGTACGTTGTTGTTCGCGTCCGTGATGGCGAGAAAACTGAGCGGCTGCTGGTACACGCCGCCGTTGCCGAGTACGCCGAAGGCGACGCTCATTTCCAGGGGAGTAATGCCGGAGGAACCCAGGGTGATTCCGAACGGCGTCCTGTTGATATGGTTTTCGCTTACGCCGAGCTGCAGCAAGGCGGCGGCGGCTCTTTCCACTCCGACATAATTCATGGCGCAGTATGCCGCGGCCGTATTATCGGATTTGATCAGCGCCGTGCGCAGGGTTTCAGGTCCGCGGTAAGAAGAACCGCCGTAGTTGGTGGGCCAGGTATCATGACCCGAGGAATCTGTCCAACCGGTGACAGGAACGGGCATATTATACAGTACGCTTCCTCCGCCGGCTCCGTTCTCAATGGCCGGCGCATACACACCGATGGGTTTGATGGCTGAACCGACCGGCATATTCATGTCCGTTGCCCGGTTCAGGGTCTTACGAATGACAGGACGTGTACGGCTGCCGACGATGGCTTTGATTTCACCTGTACGGTAATCCAATACTGCGGCGGCGGCCTGCGGCTGAATAATCTCTTCAAAGGTGCCGTCTGATTTTTTGGCACGGTAAACACTGTCTGATGCGTCGCGCAGGGCAGGATAATCCGTCCAGTTATACAGTGTATCTTCCAGAATCTGCTGAATCTGTGTATCGATGGCAAGGTATACGTGATATCCGCCGGTCCGCAGCTCCTGATCCATTTTGGTGCGGTTCGCAGATGTGTTTTCCAGTCCGTTCATTTTGAGCAGGGTCTGGATAACGTCCTTGATGGCGTATTCGACATAATGCGGATACTGGTAGAGCTGCTTGCTTTCCGGGGAAGTTTCCAGAACAGACGCGGTTTCCGGATTCAGTGCGTTTTGGTATTCGTCCCGGGTGATAAACTGGTTTTCGTACATGCAGCGAAGCACGTAATCGGTGCGGTTATCGGTTATGGAACGGTAATCCACCGTGTCGCTCTGCCGCAGATAATAGTTCCGTCTGGGATTGTAATAGTATGGGCTGTTGCATACACCGGCCAGGATGGCGCACTCGCGCAGCGTCAGGGAGGAGAGGCTGTCTTTGCCGAAATACCCGTAAGCGGCGGTTTTGACCCCGTAGTAGTCCTCGCCGAGGTAGATGGTGTTCAGATAGCACTCAAGTATCTGATCCTTGGTATACTGCGTTTCCAGCTGCATGGCAAGATACGCTTCCTGGATCTTGCGCTTATAGGATTTTTCACTGGAGAGGAGCGTGTTTTTGATCAGCTGCTGGGTGATCGTGGAGCCGCCCTGCTGCGAGCCTGTGAGTGAATTGGCGATAAAGGAACCGATAATGCGTTTGATATCGATGCCGTTATGCGTATAAAAGCGGGCGTCTTCAACCGCGACAAATGCGTCCTGAAGATACCTGGGCATGGTCGTGATCGGCACCATGATGCGGTTTTCCGTGCCTTTGTATTCCGTAATCAGCTGATAGGAGGAATCATAGATGAAAGAAGTCTGTGCCTGGTCGTCGATGGCGGCCAGATCCAGCGAAGGTGCCGTATCCACATAAGCACGGGCAATGCCGATGACAGCCCCGACCCCGGCCAGGGAAACAGCCAGAATCAGGATCATCAGTGTGCGGAAGGTGTTGATGAGCACGGAAAGAATAAAGGAAGGTTTCTCCGTGCGCTTTTTGAAGAACCGGTCTGGTTTCAGCATAAGAATCCTCCGGACGGAAAGCAAAAAACGTTATTCGGTATATCCGAGGTTTTTCAGATCCGAGAGGTTGTTGCGCCAGTCCGGTCTGACTTTGACCCATAACTGCAGGTTGACATGCCCGCCAAGCAGTTCCTCGATATCTTTTCTCGCTTCCGAACCGATGATTTTGAGCATAGCGCCGTTTTTTCCGATGATAATGCCCTTGTGTGAAGCACGTTCACAGTATATGGTGGCCGAAACGGTGATCAGGTTTTCGCCGGCAGTGAAAGAGAGCATTTCAACACCGATGCCGTGCGGCACTTCATCGCGGAGATTGCGAAGGGCCTTTTCACGGATGATTTCGCAGCAAAGTACGCGTTCCGGCTGATCGGTGATCATATCATCGGGAAAATACTTCGGTCCCGCAGGCAGGGATGCGGCGAGGCTGCGCTTGAGCGTTTCAAGGCCATCGCCCGTTTTGGCGCTTACGGGAATGATTTCCTCATAGGGAAACGGACTGAGCCTGTCAATCAGGGGGAGCAGATTTTTCGGTTCGATCAGATCTGTTTTCGTGAGCAGAAGGAATTTGCGGACTTTTTTTTCGGACATCTCTTCCGCAAGCCTGATATCCGGTCCGGCAACATGGGAGGCATCCAGCAGTACAAGAAGCACGTCCATGCCGGACAGCGATTCCTGTACCGTCTGCATCATGAGTTCGCCGAGCTTGCTGCGAGGGGTATGCATGCCCGGTGTATCCACAAAAACGATCTGGCAGCCTTCCGTGTTCAGGATGCCGGTTACGCGGTTGCGGGTAGTCTGCGGCCGGTTGGAGACGATCGCGATCTTCTCTCCGACAAGCGCGTTCATGAGGGTCGATTTACCTACGTTCGGCCGTCCGACGATCGTCACAAAGCCGGATCGAAACGTTTGTTGCGTCATATCTTGTTTCCTCCTTTTGTACCATTGTCCGAAGCCCTCAGATCAGCGGGTCCGAAACCGTGTACAAGCAGATCGGAGAGCAGTGCTTCCTGAATCTCTCCGTCACTTGTTACGATCACACGCATGTCGGGAGAAAACTCATAGAGTACCTGGCGGCAGATCCCGCACGGCCAGGGCATCGAGCCGTGCGCTGCAATGGCAATGGCGGTAAAAACCCTGTGTCCCTCGCTGACAGCCTTGAAAACGGCCGTTCTTTCAGCGCACATGGAAGCGCCGTAAGAGGCGTTTTCGACATTGCAGCCGGTGTAGATGCTTCCGTCATCACAAAGCAGACAGGCACCGACCGCGTAGTGCGAATAAGGAGAATAGGAATGAAGCATCGCTTCCGCGGCTTTTGCGGCGAGCTCCGTATCGGTAATGCGGGG
>CADBNX010000088.1 GCA_902796115.1 uncultured Eubacteriales bacterium | reverse complement strand
GCGGAAATCCCGCTGCGGCTGCCGGCAAAGCGCATGCGGGTGTTCCGGAAACTGACATAAGGAAATGACGGAGGCCTGTATGAACGATATCTGGCGGATCGTGAACGAAGGACCGGATACCCCGGCGGTGCGTTTCGGCATCCGGGCGATTCAGGACGCGGCGGAGCGCGCGGCGGGCTGCCGCCTGCCGGCTTCCGGGCACGCGGACGGCAATGCCGTCCGCCTTTCTCTCGCGGCCCCGGAGGACGGCGTGCCCGAAGACGGGTACCGGATCCGGGTCACGGAACCGGAGGGGGAGTGCCAGACGGCGCGTATTATCGGGTATGACGGCATCGCGCTGATGTACGGCTGCATGGATTTTGCGGGAAAGTATCTCTCGCAGGCTTCCCTCTCCCGCAAAGCCGCGAATCCGTATTATGTGCGGCCCCTTTTTACACGGGAGAAGCTTCCGGAAACGGATTGCGCGGTCAGTCCTTCCGTCGCACGCCGCGGGCTGTGGACCTGGGGCCTTGCGGTCTACGACTGGAGAGGGTATCTTGAAAACATGGCCCGGCTGAAGCTGAACGAGGTGATCATCTGGAATGATTTCGCTCCGACAAACGGCCGGGAAATCGCGGCGCGCGCGCATGAGCTTGGCATCCGCGTCATCTGGGGCTACGCCTGGGGATGGGATACCACAATGAAACTGGACGTATCCGAGGAAGCCTCGCAGGCGATTGCCGACCGGTACGAACGCGAATACGCGGACCTCGGCGGGGACGGTATTTATTTTCAGAGCTTTACGGAAACGAAGGAGGAAACGCTCGGCGGCCGCCTGATCGCGGAAGCGGTGGTGGAGTTTGTGAACCGCACCGCCGGAAAGCTGTTCTCGCGCCACCCGAACCTGCGCATTCAGTTCGGCCTGCATGCCGAATCAGTGAAGCACAGGCTGGAATACATCGCTCATGTCGATCCGCGGCTTGAAATCATTTGGGAAAACTGCGGGGATTTCCCCTGGCACACGATGCCGGACCGGACCGACAGGCCGGAGGAAACGCGTGATCTTACGGAAAAAATCCTCACGCTGCGTCCGGAAGCCGGCGACGGTGCCGTGCTCAAGAGCATGATCCAGTTGGACTGGGGGCATTTCCGGCATCAGGAGGGCCCCGCTGCGCTCGGCTGCGCCGACGAAGCAACGATCCGCGCGCGGGAGGAACCCACGAAGCGGATCTGGCGCTATATCGCGGGTGAGTGGATCGATCACGGCGAAAAATGCCTGGATACCGTGCGCCGCTTCGCGGAGCGCGGCAACACCGCGCTGTACAATCTGCTGGAGGACGGGCTGTTTGAGCGGATGATCCCGCTTTCGGCGGCGCTGTACGCCGAATGCTGCTTCGACTGCCGGCGGGACTGGCATACGATTTTACGCGAGTGTATTCAGCAAACGGAGATCCTGATCTGACTTACCGGTTATCCACCCGCTCCGGCAGCAGGTCGTGCCGGCTCAGACGGTCCCAGGCGACTGCCTCCCAGCGGGTGCCGGGCTTGCCCCAATTGCAGTACGGATCGATGGAGATGCCGCCGCGGGGCAGGAAACGGCCCCATACCTCGATGTATTTCGGGGAGAGCAGGCGTACGAGATCCTGCATGATCACGTTGACCACGTCCTCGTGAAAATCCCCGTGATTGCGGAAGGAGAAGAGGTACAGCTTCAGGGATTTGCTTTCCACCAGGCGCTCATCCGGCACGTAGGAGATCACGATATTCCCGAAATCCGGCTGCCCGGTGATGGGGCAGAGCGTTGTGAATTCCGGACAGTTGAATTTGACAAAGTAATCGTGATCCGGATGTTTGTTGGCGAAGCTCTCCAGCACCTGCGGCGCGTAATCCGCGGCGTAGGACGTTTTGTGACCGAGCTGGGTCAGATTTTCGTTTTCCCGCATGGAAGATACCTCCTTATTCGGCACATGCCGCCTCTCTTTCCGGAGAGGTTTCTTTTTTCCGTACGAACCGCACCGCGGCATAGGTCAGCGGCGTGAAGAGCGCTTCGTACGCGACCTTGAACAGGTACTGGTACAGCATCATCTGCCGCAACACATCGCCGGGCAGTGTTCCCGCGAAGGCGACTGTGATAAAAATCACGGAATCGAACCCCTCGCCGACCAGGGTGGATACGATGGTCCGCACCCAGAGCCATTTGGCGC
>CADBNX010000087.1 GCA_902796115.1 uncultured Eubacteriales bacterium | reverse complement strand
TGCACCAATGCTGTACCGACTTTGAATGGCGCGGAATCCTATTTCGTGCTGTTTTATCATTCGCCATAGTTCATCCCGAATCCTTTGTTTTTACCGATTCATACAGTTATGAAAAATTGTCTATCCCATGACACCATATCACCTTTCCCGGAAAGGGGTTGCCCAACCACGCCTTGTTTTTTCCATCTGAAACCATTATAATGATACGGAATCAGGCGCTCGGGCGCATTTGACACGATGGAGGTGCCGTTTATGAGTTTTGACATCGTAAAACAGTTTGACTCCCCCGCCTGGCTGGCGGAAATTTCCGAAAAGCTGGATCGGAAGATGACTTTCGGCGCGGAAAAAGCACGCGATAAGGACTATATCCCCTACACCACGGAGAACGGGGACTGGGCGAAAAGCGGCATCACCTGGTGGACCAACGGATTCTGGCCCGCCGGCATGTGGCAGATGTATCTGATGACGGGAAAAGCGCTGTACCGGCAGGCGGCCTGCCGCGCGGAGGAAATGCTGGACGAAGCCCTGCGCGATTTCAAATCCCTGCATCATGACGTCGGCTTCATGTGGCTGATTTCCGCGGGCGTGCACTGGGCGCTGGAAAAGGACGAGAAGAGCTTTGACCGCGCGCTCTTTGCCGCGGGAACTCTCGCCGCGCGCTATAACCCGAACGGCTTCCTGCGCGCGTGGAACGGGGACGGCAAGGAAGGCTGGGCCATCGTGGACTGCATGATGAACCTCTCCCTGCTCTACTGGGCTTCCAATGTCACCGGTGATCCGCGCTACCGCCTGATCGCGATGCGGCATGCGGATACGACGCTGCGCGAGTTCGTGCGGCCGGACGGAAGCTGCAACCATATCGTCATCTTCGACCCCGTCACAGGCGAACATCTCGAGCATCCCGCGGGCCAGGGCGCCTACTCCGGTTCCAGCTGGAGCCGCGGGCAGGCCTGGGGCCTGTACGGCTTCACACTCAGCTATCTGAACACAGGCAAAGCGGAATACCTCGACGCCGCAAAGCGCATCGCCAATTATTTCATCAGCCAGATCGCGGACGATTTCATTCCCCGCTGCGATTTCCGCCAGCCCGCGGAACCCGATATCCGCGACAACGCGGCCGGCAACATCGCGGCCTGCGGATTGCTTGAGCTGAGCCGTGCCGTGCCGGAATCCGAGGCGCCGATGTATTATCGCGCTGCGGTATCCATCCTCAAGGCACAGGAAGCGCGCTGTGCCGACTGGTCCGAAGCGCAGCCCGCCATCTTCACCAAGTGCACCGCGTCCTATTCGAACGGACATCATATCACCATGAATTACGCGGATTATTACTTCATTGAGGCCGTCAATAAGCTGCGCGGCGAAAAGCTCCTCTTCTGGCGCCCGTACCCCGTCAGTCACTGACACGTTCCGTCTCTTTCGGATCTCAACCGGAATACTGGACTTTTTCCCGGTTTTGTGTTATCTTATTTCCGGTTTTTCAGATGATGCCGGAAAGCTGGGAAGAGATTTGATCGGGCAGTCACAGGTTGTTGAAATACTGCGGCCCTGGCTGGGCACGCGGATGCTTCCCTATCTGGAAAACACCGCTGCCTCCGTGCGGCAAATGCTCTGCGCATGGAAAATCACGCAGCCGCTTTTTCCGCTCGCGGACGGGATCCGTCTGTGCCTGTACAGCGCCGTCCGCAGGATCACCGGCGGCCGGATGACCGTGCTGCCGGATGCGGGCCGGCCCGTCACCATGGTCACGGAGGATTTCGATGTCCTGACCGACGAGTTGCTGTACCTGCTCTTCTCCCGGTTTCCGACGGACACGGAACATATGGGGATCCTGTGGGATTACGGCATGAAAAGCGGAAGCCTGAGCGCTTTCAAGGTCCTGTATCTGCGTTTCGGAACACTGATCGGTGAGTCGGACAGACAGTCCCTTACCCGTGTGCTGACCGCTTACCCTTCCTTCCGTCTGAGAGGCTGGTTTCCGGAGGGGGATCCCCTCCCGCCTCAGAAAAGGACAATGCTTTGAGCAGAATCATCGCGATCGTCAATCAGAAAGGCGGCGTCGGAAAGACGACCACCGCCGTGAACCTGGCCGCCTGTCTTGCCAATATCGGCAAAACGCCTCTGCTGATCGATCTGGATCCGCAGGGCAACGCCTCTAGCGGCCTGGGTGTGAAAGCCGGAAAGAAAACCGTGTATGAGGCGCTGCTGGGCGAGGTGCCGCTGCAGGAAACCGTCAGGCCCACCTGCCAGACCCGTCTCTCCTGCGTGCCCTCCGACATCCGTCTTTCCG
>CADBNX010000086.1 GCA_902796115.1 uncultured Eubacteriales bacterium | reverse complement strand
TCGCCTTTCTCGGAAAGGGGTCCGGGGGAAACCGCTCTTTGGGCTCCAAAGAGCGGTTTCCCCCGGCATCATCCGATTACCCCGTTTTTTTCACCTGAGGCAGATCACCTTTCCGCCCGCCTTGCGGGATTCCTCCGCCGCGAGCGCCGCCAGATGGCTCTCCACCGAGCGGTCGATGGAGGTCATGGTACGGCTCATGCCGATCTCGCCGCGCAGATAGCGTACGAATTCGTCCACCAGCCGCGCGTCGCCGCCGCCGTGGCCCGAAAAATCATCGGTCAGTTTTGTCACGTCGATCACTTCGTCTTCCCGCCCGAAGCGCATCACGCGGATGGTGTTATCCGCCGTATCGCCGAGGATCTCCCCGTGCGTGCCGCCGATGCGGATGCGCCGGCCGCCGTGCGCGGTGAAAGCCGTCATCGTGAAGCTGACGGTTGTTCCGCCCTCCAGCGCGAGGTTCACGACCTGATGATCCACCACGTCGTTGTCGCAGCGGTATACGCAGCGCCCGTAGGGCCCGTCCCGCAGCGCGGCGAGCAGCTTCTCCTCCGTCGGCTCAAAAGCCACCACGTTCTGGGGCCAGGCGTCGCCGGAGCGCCGGAAAGCGTCCAGATAAAATTTCTTCGCGTTATAGGGGCAGTTTTCCGCGGCCCTGCAGTCCAGGCAGCGTTCCGCGCTGCCCTCCGGCGCGTTTTCCTGCCGGAACAGCTGCAGGGATCCGAAGGAGGACACCTTTTCGCAGTGCTTACCGGTCAGCCACAGCAGGATATCCATGTCATGGCAGCACTTCTGCAGGATCATGCAGGAGGAAAGCGACTCATTGCGCCAGTTGCCGCGCACAAAGGAGTGCGCCTGATGCCAGTAGCCCACCTGTTCAACAGCCTGGATGCTCACCGGCTCGCCGATGGCGCCGTCCTCCAGCAGTTCCTTGATTTTCTGGTAAAACACGGTATAGCGCAGCACGTGGCATACCGCCACCTTCCGCCCCAGCTTCAGCGCCAGATCGGACAGTTCCCGGCACTCCTGCGCCGTCGGAGAAATCGGCTTTTCCAGCAACAGATCATAACCCCTGAGCAGCGCGGCCTTCGCCTGACTGTAGTGGCACTGATCCGGCGTGCAGATCAGCATCACGTCCGCGAGTTTCTCCTGTTTGAGCATTTCCTCGGCGGAAGCGTAGCAGTCCTCCTCCCGGATGCCGGTCAGGCGGCGCATGCCGTCCAGCTTTTCGGGGGAAAGATCCGCCGCCGCGACGATCTTCGCCCTGTCCGGCATTTTCTGCAGGATTTTGCTGTAGGTATCCTGTCCGCGGGAACCGCAGCCCGCGACCGCAACGGTAAGAATCCTGTCCATACTCATTTTCCTCGCTTGAATCTCTGCTGGCGCCTGCCGGGCGCAGGCGTTCAGTATTTTACGTTGAAATTCTCCCCGTGCAGGCCGGGATAGGCGCCCTTCCGCACCGTCGCCGTGTTCTCCGGGTTCGCGATCAGCCATTTGTCCTTCGCCCAGAGCAGCCTGCCGTCCCCGGTTTCGGGGCGCGGCTTTTCCAGCGGATGGTTCGTGCCGCGCGGCAGGATCACGATGCAGCGGAATCCGTCATCGGACACCTGGCAGGGCGCGAAGTGCAGCGTGGTGGCGTACACCTCCACGGTGGTCCCCTTCGGCACGAAGAAAGCCTTTACCTTGCCCGCCGGCAGATCCATCCCTTCCATTTCGGTCTGTTTGGCCAGCAGCAGCACCAGATCGGACACGGCGATATTGTGCTCCGACGCGCGGTGGTATTCCAGGCAGTTGAGCAGGCTGTTGTAGCCCCAGCAGCACCCCACCTGGCAGCTGCCGTCGCCGCGCAGTTCATGGCACGCTTTTTCAAGCAGCCCGTCCTGTTCAAGCTCCGGGATGTCCGGCTTGTACACAGTGCCGCTCGGCGGCATTTCACACGCTTTTTCGCAGGCTTTTTCGAAGGCTTCTCCCGCAAACGGGATCACCCGGCCGTACTCCCGGAACTCCGAGTCGAAAACCGTATAAAAAGGCAGGCTCGGGTTCTTTTCTCTCAATGTCTCGATCTTCATTTCTTTTCCTCCTGTCGTTTGATAAAGTCCGCGGCACGTTTGGGCCAGTCCGCGATATCCGCGTTCATCAGCGCGGGGGATTTTTTCGGATCGCAGGTCTGCTCATTGCCGAGGCTGAGTCCGTGCACGCCTTCCGGATAGATATGCACCTCCGCGGGCACGTGATGCTCCGCCAGCGCGGAAGCGAAGAGCAGGGTGTTGAGCACCGGCACCGCGCCGTCCGTCCAGGTGTGCCAGAGGAAGGCGGGCGGGGTCTGCGCGCTGACGAGCTTCTCCAGGGAAAAGCGCTCCTGCGCCGCGGTATCCTCAGTTCCTGACAGGTTCACGATGCTGCCGCGGTGCGCGTAAGGTCCCGCCGTGATGACGGGATAGCACAGCACCAGCACGTCCGGCCGCACCTGCCGCCAGGTCAGGCCGATTTCGCTCCACACCGCCTCAAAACCGTTCATGACGCCCACGCTGGCCGCCAGATGGCCGCCCGCCGAAAAGCCGAGCAGCGCCACGCAGTCAGGATCGGTGCGGAATTCCTCCGCGTGCTGCCTCACATAAGCGACCGCCGCGCCCGCGTCCTGCTGGGGCTTCGGAAAACGGTCCGGCGCCACCCGGTATTCCACCACAAACGCGTTGAGCCCCTGCGCGAGGAACTGCAGCGCAACAGGTTCGTCCTCCCGGAAGGAGCGGAAATGATAGCCGCCGCCCGGGCAGATGACCACCGCGGGGCGTTTTCTTTCCGGTTCCACTTCCCGGTTCACATCGGGGCAGTACGCTTTGAGCAGTACGCTTCCCTCCCCGACGGGGATCTGCATTTCACGATAGATCATAGGTTCCTTCTCCTTTTTATTCCGCCCACTCCACCGGGAACGGGGACGCCCAGGCGCTTCTCCACGCGCTGTCCAGCACTTCCACCCGGATAAAGCGGTCGTCCGGATGCACGGCGTATTCGGCCTGTGTGCCGCCGTGCATTTCCACGGTCCTGCCGCGGCCGAAAACCCTGGCAGAATAAAAGATCACATACTCCGCCGGGGAACAGGTCACGCGTACGGTGCCGCCGCCCGCTTCGATATTGTGGATCTGCGGGCCCTGCGTCGCGTAAAAGCGTCCTTTGCGCAGCGCGTCCATCACATCGGGCAGCGTGTTTTCCTTTGCCTGCACCATGGTCCAGCCGAGGGTGAATTCCCTGCCGTAGCGGTGCGTGTCGTCATTGCCCATCAGCGGTGCGGTCCAGCCGTAGGAAGCCGCCGTGACGTCCAGCAGACTCGAGGAATCCCCCCTGTTCCCGTTCAGGGGCACGGTGGATACGCTGTTCCAGATTTCCACCGCGCTGATGTTCCGGAAGGAAGCGATGGTTTCCGGCCGGTTCAGGGACCAGGCGGGATGGGCCAGCACCGCGATGCCGCCGCCCGAACAGATCAGGTCGATGCCCTCCTGTACGCTCCCGTCCGCTTTCCAGTCCGGCATGATATCACGCGTAATGCCGAGCCCCAGGATATGCGCGGCCTGGTGGTCCAGGTGATTGTAATCGATTTCAAGCCCGGGCACCAGGGTCAGTCCTTCCGGGATCAGGGAAGGGTCCGGCCGGGTGATTTTTCGGTGATCGGTCAGCGCGAGGATGTCGTACCCCGCTTCCCGGTACCGCTTCATGGCCTCCTCGGGGGTGGCCCGGCCGTCCGATTCCGTTGTGTGCGTGTGAAAATTTGCCCTGAAGAAGGGCATACTGTCGGAAAATAAGCGCATATTCACCTCCGATATACGGCATCGGAGGGAACTGCCGCAGGCATTTTTCCGCCGATCCTCATCCCGTTCGCATTCAGGTCTTGGTCAGGCAGCGGGGAAAAGCCCGCTTTCTCCGCTGCCCGCGTCACAGGGTTTCTTATCACAGCGTCACCTGCACGCCGTCCGGGATCACGGTGACTCCCGCGTTTTCGCCCAGCGCGTCGGTGGCCATCTTCAGGGCCGTATCCGCGTCCGGAGCCCAGGTCATGTGCATATCCTCCACCAGCTTCCGGTTCTTCTCGCCGGTCACGTAAATGATGGACGCCCTGCGCATGATACGGGCGAGGATCTGGGCCATCCACTGATCCTCCTCCGTATCCTCGTTGCGCACGTCCAGGATATCCTTTTCCACTTCCTCGGCGCTCTGCCTGTCCGCAAACCAGCGGTAGAACGCTTCCCCGCCGTGCCCGTCGCTCACTTCCGCGCACAGGATGAGCCTGCCGCCCTGACGCACGCACTTTTCCGCGGCGGTCATGCCCTTCACGGACTGATACAGGTTCTGATCCAGCGGATAGCCGCCGTTGCTGGTGATCGCGATATCCGATACCACCGGCTCCACGCGCGAGTGCTCCAGGCACTTTTCACAGCCCTGCCTGTGCGCTTCGATGGGATCGCCCGCAAACGCGGCGGTCACTTCTTTTTTCTCGTTCAGCGTCACGTTCAGGATGAAGCGCAGCCCGGCCGCCTGCGCCGCCCAGGCCATATCCTTATGAATGGGGTTCCCGTCCAGGATACCCTGCCGGGCCTTCGGCGAGGCGATGAAGGTGGCGTTGTGGTTGTAGCGGACGCTTCTGGCCGCGGCCACGCCGGGCAGGATGCTCTTGCGCCCGCCCGAAAAGCCTGCAAAGAAATGCGGTTCGATGAAGCCTTCGGAAACCACCAGATCCGCTTCCTTCACCAGATGATTCAGCCACAGTTCGCCGCCGGAAGGCAGCACGCCGAAATACGCCATCTCCGCGTCATTGCGCGCGTGGTGCACCACGATTTTCTCATTCCGGACGATTTCCTCCCCGAAGCGCGCGTTCATTTCGGCCGGGGTGGTATCGCGGTGCATACCGGTCGCGATCAGGATCGTGATCTGCGCCCGCGGATTACCCGAACGGATCTCTTTGAGCAGCAGGGGCATCGTGACGCGGCTCGGCACCGGCCTCGTGTGGTCGGATGTGATGACCAGGATCTTATTCTTATCCGCGGCGATCTCCTTCAGCCGCGGGGACGCGATCGGCGCCTCGAGCGCTGCCTGCACGATGGCGGAAGCGTCGCCGGGCGCATCTTCCCCGTGCTTTGGGCTGATGACCGCCCGCAGGCGCTCTTCCGGCACATGCAGGGTCTGAAATCCTTTTCCAAACGGGATCTGTATGGTTCTTGTCATGGGTCTTACTCCTCCGCTGCGGCTTCCGCCGCTTCATTTGCTGCCGGCATCTGCGGCAGCACCGTTACCAGCACATGCATTCCGGGACGGACGTCTTCTCCCTCAAACGCGATCGTCACGGCATAGAGGGCTTCCCCGTCCTTTTCGCCGTCCGGCAGCATCGACACCTTTTCCACCGTTCCCTGAAGGGCTTCCGCCTCTTCGCGGTAGAGGAACTCTATCTGCACCGGAACGCCCGGCTGCATGCTTTCCAGATCGCTCTCCGGCACCGGTGCCTTCACGCGCAGCGCGCCGTCCGGGATCAGTTCCGCGCATACGTCCTCCTGCGCGAGGCTGCTTCCGGTCGCCTTCACCGAATACAGAATGCCCGCGCACGGCGCAGCGGCAATGGCTGCGTTTTCAAGCTCCGCCGCGGCGCTTCCCTGCATGGTTTCAAACAGCAGGTCCCCGGCCCTGACGCTGTCTCCCTCTTTGACCGCCATGCGGACGATGACGCCGTTTCCGCCCACGGCCACCGG
>CADBNX010000085.1 GCA_902796115.1 uncultured Eubacteriales bacterium | reverse complement strand
GCGCAGCCGAGGGCCATCACAAGGTAGCAGATATCCATGCGCATGAAGAGCAGGAAGGTGATTTTCTGCTCCAGCGCGAACTCCATCGTCATGATGACGCCGCAGCAGACAATCAGCCCTGTGATGCGCAGGATCAGTTCCGAAAGCCTGCGTTCTTTCTGCGGCAGACGGAAAAACGCGCACAGCAGCGCCGCGAGCACCGCGACGGCACTGAACACCTGCTGTACACGCACAAATCCCCACCGCAGCACGCCCACCTGCAGCATGGATTCCCAGATGATCTGACAGGCGGCGTACAGCAGCAGAAAGAGGGCTGCTCTGCCGCCCGGGCGCGTATTTTTCAGCCGGAGCAGGACCGCGAAAATCAGCAATGCGGTCAGCGCTTCGAACAGGAAAACGCCAAAGCACCATTCGTCGTAATAATCCTTCAGGGCAAGCGGCCAGCGGTACAGGACGGACGGATCCTCCCATACGATGACGCTCTGCTCCATTTCCTCCGAGAACCATTCCGCGATATTGCGTCCGTATCCGCGTCCGACCAGGCTTTCCGCGATCCGCAGCGCGGCGATCAGCAGCGCCGCGGGAGCTGCGGCCGCGTCCGAAAAGGCGGACGCGCGCTGCTTTGAGAGCTTCGCGGCGGCAAGGCACGCGAGCCATCCGCCCGCGATCGCGCCCCACATCATATAGCCGCCCCGGGCAAACTGCCAGAAAAAGCCCCTTCCGCGTGCCAGCACCCAGTCGAGCCTGGCCAGGCAGTATCCGACACGCGCGCACAGCACGCAGAGGGGAATCGCAAGCACCGCGAACAGGCTTGCGCTGCCGCTCTTCATGTTCCGCATCTGTCTTGCCGCGAGCGCGAGGGAAAGGGCAGCCGCGGCGGCCGTGATCAGGCCGAACAGGTAGATTCTGACACTGCCGATTTCAAAAAACATCATTCTGCTTCCGCCACAGCCGATACGAAGTAGATCAGTCCGGAAATGCCCCGGCTGCCGGGCGTTTTATGCGGGCGCTTTCCGTTGATATACAGGTGGCTGGAACCGCCTCCGTCCAGATTGTAGGCAATTTTGCACTCCGGCAGGATGATCGTGATATAGGTGGCCAGTTCGGTCAGGTTCATGCCGTTTTCGTTGCCGCCGTCAATTTCCACGATCGCGTATTCCAGTTCGCCCAGCTGGCAGATGGCGACGCGCTGCGCCGCAAGGCGCTGCTCCGTGCGCTCCGGTTCCTGTCCGAGTTCCTGCGCCGCACCGTCCAGCACCAGCACCGGACCGAAGGAGAAGGTATTGACCGGCGTGCGGCCTTCCGCCGCCAGGGCGGACAGCTTCTCCTCCATACTTTCCTTGTCGGCCTTGATCACATAGGAAAAATCGCCCTTATCGTCGATGATCAGGATATCCCGCTGCCCGTTGAGCGCGTTCCGGTAAAATACGCCCTGGCGCACCACATATCCGAAATCGTAGGAGTACTTCATGAAATCGTCGTTGCACGCGACGACGGAATTGAGCCCCTTGACCATCTGATCCGGCCTTTCCAGATCCGGATTGTCGTAATCGTTAAAACTCATCACCGTGCGCAGCTGCGTGGGATCCGCGATTTTGATGCGCACCCAGCGGCAGGTAACGGTGTTGTGGCTGGATTTGGGCTTGCGGGAAGCGGTCTCGTACACGATGTGGATGGATTCGTCCTCATATTCGCTTTCGGAAATCCATCCCGCGGGGTCAAGCTCCCGTCCGTGCACGGACATATCCAGCGGCAGCGGCTCCACATCCGCCAGTCCCGGAGAAGAAAGGAAAAGCGCCAGGAGAAGCAGCATCAGCGCCGCGAATGCCCATCTGAGTCGGTTGCTGTTCATGAATTACACCTCTTTGCGTTCTTTCCGCTGAAAACGGCGCTTTTATTATACCATGCGTGGGGAAGGATTGACAAGGCGAGATTGACAGGAAAAACCAAAAGCCAGTATAATAGAAGGTGTGTTTGCGTTTCTTCCGTGAACTGACCTGTCACAGATCACGGTTTTCGGGGTTCACGCAATCGGAACAGGAGGGGATTTCTGATGAAACGGATGCTGTCTGTACTGCTTATCGCCGTGCTGCTCCTTCCGGCGCTTTGCGCCGGCGCGGAAACGCTGACCGAGGATACGGTACGCGCACGTATGCTGGCCATGAAGGATGAGTATTACGAAGGCCGCCCCTGGACCAACGCGAATTTCTACGCCTGGAACGGCGGCGGATGGTACTACGGCGGATACGGATGCGTGGGTTTCGCGTTCATCCTGAGCGACGCCGCGTTCGGCTCGCTTCCTTCCCGCTATATCGAAACCATTGATTACGGCGCGCTCCGGGCGGGCGATATCCTGCGCATCAATAACGACAGCCACTCAGTCATCATCCTGGAAAAATACGACGATCATGTGGTCATCGCGGAAGGAAACTTCAATTCCTCCATTCACTGGGGCAGGACGCTGACGAAACAGCAGGTGCTTGCCGCCGATTATTATGTGACACGGTATCCGGATTCCCCCGCTTCCGATCCGACGACGGAAGAACCCGCGACGGAGGCGCCTGTGACGGAGGCGCCCGCCACGGAAGCCCCCGCAATCAGGGAACCGTTCTATTGGCGCAATGATCTGACACTCGCCCATCCCGGCAGCTTCGTCTATCTGCCGCTGTACAATTATGAGGATTCGGACTATATCCGGTGGACCATCGAATGCGATCCCGCGTATTTTTCCCCTTCCCTGGATCTGGAAGGGTTTGAAGAAATCATCCACGCGCTCGACGCGCAAGCGGTGATCGATGATACCCTGCAGCTTACGGGAGAGATCCCGGAAGGCTTTTACGGGTTTTTCTGCGTATGGATCGATCCCGAAACGCCTGAAGGGGAATATGAACTGTATACGTACAATCTGTGTGACGCGGAGGGAAACTGGCTGTTCGCGGATATTTGGCCTGTGATTGTAGCGAAAGACACGCCCCGTATTCCCGGAGATGCCGACATGGATGGGATCGTGACGATCGGAGACGCATGGCTGATCCTGCGCTGGCTGTCGGAACCGGACTGCGATATCAGCCTGTCCAGCGCGGATGTCAACGGAGATGATACGGTCGATCAGACGGACGCCATGCTCATCCTGCAGTATGACTGCGGCTGGGATGTGGTGCTGCGATAGCACACGGCAAGTCTGTCAGAGCGGAACAAACAAAACCGAGGAAAACAAATGAACGGAAG
>CADBNX010000084.1 GCA_902796115.1 uncultured Eubacteriales bacterium | reverse complement strand
GGAATTATACGCCACCGTGGAGCGTGTGCGGGAATATGATCTGGACGAGATCCGTATCGAGCGGGACCGGATCACATTCTTCAGTATCTATCCACCCAGCGGGATCGCTGATATTGATCTGACAGAGTGCGGAGACCGTTTTCTGGATAAGCAGCGGATCTTCGCGCTGGCACAGAATCTGGCGCTGGATATTCCGCAGCTGCAGCGAGCCGCGGATTACCGCCTGCGCCGCTACCGGGTGATGCGGCCGAACGGGACCAGGGACGACGCGTATCTTTTCAGCGCGAAGGAAGCGTACAAGATGCGGGTGCTCAGCGCGGCGGCAAATCCCGCCCTTCGGCGTGTGGATTAGGCAATGACGGGTTTTCCGTCCCGATGGGGCGGTTTTCTTTTTATGACAGGATACCATCTCAGGGTATCATCGGAAAAGGGGACAGGAAAAGTATGATACGGCTCGGTGTGATCGGAACGGGAAAAATCGCGGGCGAATTTATCGCGGCGGCAAGAAAAAGCGGGTATTTTGAAATCGCGGCGCTTTACTCGCGAACCGCGGAAAAGGGAAATGAATTCGCGCGGAAGCATGACATCGCCTGCGTGATGACGGACATGGAAAAAATGCTTTCCTGCGATAAATTCGGATGTCTGTACATTGCCGTTCCCAATTCCCTGCACTATGCGCATGCGCTGCGCGCGCTGGAACACGGAAAGCATGTGATCCTGGAAAAGCCTTTCTGCACCACGCTGGATGAAGCGGAAAGCCTGTTTCGGACCGCAGAAGAACGGGGATGCTTTCTGCTGGAAGCGATTTCGATCCTGCCCCGCCCGGTTTTCGCACAGGTGCGGGAATGGCTGCCGCTGATTTCGCCCGTCCGCCAGGCGTTCTTCAACTACAGTCAGTATTCATCCCGGTATGACGCGTATCTGAAAGGCGAGGCGGCGAGGGTGTTCCGTACGGAATTTTCGGGCGGAGCGCTGCGGGATATCAATATCTATAACCTGCACGCGATGACGGCGCTGTTCGGGGTGCCCCGGAAGGGTGTCTATATGCCCAGGATCGGCTTCAACGGGGTGGATTGCTCCGGGACGGCGCTGTTCGATTATGAGGGCATGCAGGCGGTCTGCATGGGCGCGAAGGACTGCGACGGGGATGAAATGGCGCTCATCGAAGGCGAAAAAGGCTGGATCGACGTGCGCGAGGCGGGACACATGTGGAGCGGCGCGGAGCTTCACCTGCGGGACGGACGGACGGTGAAAACCGTGCATGACGCGGAAAAGGACCGGCTGCTGGATGAGTGCAGGGCGTTCGGAAGAATCCTGAAGGAGCATGACCGGGAGCGGTATTGCGAACTGAAACGGGAAACGCTGATGACCATGAAGACCCTGATGAAGGTAATCGGATGAGCTGTACAATTACGCTGCCGGGGGGATGAGAACTTGACCCGTGATGTACCTGAACTGGAGAGAGCGGTCCCGGCTGATCATCGCTACAGACTTCTGGAAAAACAGGTTTCAGCATGCATTGAAAGCCTGGCAGAAGAGAGCGACGACAGCCGTTTTCTGCGCATGATCGTACTGCAGATATATGAAAACATGGACGACGGTCTGTTTTTGCATATGCTGAACGAGAACTTCTGCGCCCGCTGGTTCTGCGGGTATTCGCTTCTGCAAGTGATTCCTTCGCCGGAGGAATATGCCCGGTACAAGCTTCGGATACCGGCAAAAAAGCTTTCCCGTCTGGTGAAACAGACGCTGGGATCCCCTGTGAACCCGGACGCGTTTGTAAAAGCGATGAACTGTGTGCTGGGCGATACGGATCAGAAAGAGCTTCAGCCTCAGGAAGACATTTTTATGATCCTGATCTTCGAAACCAATCCGGCTCTCGCGGAGGAACTTGTCAATGATCCTGAGATCGATTGCATCGACGCGAGGCAGCGGGAGGAACTTCAGATTCTGCAGATCCTTTCTTCCCGGGAACATGCGGAAGCCGTGCTTTCCCGATTCCCGCAGACAGCTGTCGGCCTGGCGGCGGGCGACGATTGGGAGCGTACGTATACGCAGGCCAGGTATTCCTTCTATCAGCAGAGAAATGGGAGGAAGAAGCTGCACCGTTTCTATGACGAAAGTGAGGAAAACAATATCCAGATCATCAATCTTTCCCTGGCGGGAAAACGGCTCGCGCTGGAAGAATTCCTGAAAGAATCCAGACTGGACGATGCGTATGCCATGTTTGAGGACATCGCGGGCCAGCTCATGCAGAAAGAAACGGAGTTGCACTGGTTTCAGATGATCCATGAAATGGTCAAACTTTATTGCTCGCTGTATAACGGCGGACTGCATTACGGGGATACCGCCCGTTTTTACACGGATTACGTGGACGGTTTGACGGCAATGGAGCATTTCACACTGCGTCAGGGGATCGCGATGATGCGCGACAGACTGCACAGCTTTGACGCCAGGGCTTATCAGGAAATCGTTACCGCCGACTTTTCCGATTGGGCGAACAAGGCCAGGGAAATGATCGAGACGCATTACGCGGAAGATCTTTCCCTCGGGGAAGTCGCCCGCGGCTTCGGCATCACGCCGGAGTACCTCAGTTCGATTTTCCGGAAATCAACCGGCAGGAATTTTAAGGAGTACCTGACGGATATCCGTATCGAAAACGCGTGCCGCCTGCTGCAGCAGCGTGAAATGAAAGTCAGCGACGTGGCGCGGCTGGCAGGTTTTGACAAAGCGGATTATTTCGGCAAGGTTTTCAAAAACCGGATGCACATGACTCCGGGTCAATATCAGAAGAGCAAAGCATAACAGGATAATTGTAATATATTAATTTATTACTATTGACATTAAAAATATACTATCATAGAATCGTCCCAGAAGGTTCAAACGTCCCGGAGAGTCAAACAGACGCGGGCGGTGTTTGAACAAAAAAAGGAGGTATGGTTCATGAAAAGGGTATGCGGTTTTGTGATGGCGCTTATGATGGCGCTTGTTCTCTGCGTGAACTGCGCGCTGTCAGAGGACGGAGTCGTGGATGTGGTGGTCTACAACAACAGCGGCGGCGTGACGGGCGGCATCTCTTCCGATCCGGATACGCTGAAGACGCTGCAGGATTGGTTTGTGGAGAAAATCGGGGTCCGTATCACCGTAATCGTGCCCCCGGCGGAAGAGGCGGGAACCAAGCTGAACCTGCTCCTGACATCCGGGGATCAGCTGGACGCGTTCTGGGGAAAGTGGACGGCATACACTGCCATGGATATGATTCAGCCGATCACGGATTTCTATGACGCGGAAAAATATCCGGGCATCGCACGGGAATTCGGCTTTGCGTTTGACCAGATGACGGACGGCGAAGGAAATCTTTGGGGCATTCCGAGGGCGTTTTCCACCTCCCCCTATCCCTACCTGTACCGCGCTGACTGGGCGGAAGCAGCCGGAATCACCGAGAAACCGGTTACGATGGATGACCTGAATAAGCTGCTGTATGCGGTGAAGGAAGCGGATCCGGCCGGTAACGGAAGTACGATTCCGCTGGTGGCGACGGATCTCAGCAATATCCTGCAGTGCATCCTGGGACTTTACACGCAGGAAGGATACAGCTACTGGTATGATGAGGAGGCCGGAAAGGTAAAGCTGTGGGTCACCCAGGACGGCGTGGAGAACGCGATCGCCCAGATCGCCCAGTGGTACGCGGACGATATTCTGTACAAGGATTTCAATACGATCGATACGAACGCGCTGCGTGAACTGGCGACGACCGGCCGCGCTTTTTCTTCGCTGCAGTGGGTTTCCGGCATCTCCATGGCCTGGCAGAATATGTATCTGGCGGATGCTTCGACTCCGGTGCAGGGCGAGTATTCTTTCCTGCGGACGGAAGACGG
>CADBNX010000083.1 GCA_902796115.1 uncultured Eubacteriales bacterium | reverse complement strand
TATTTCCGTGAAAAAGGCGAGGACGTGCTCATCGTCTACGACGACCTGAGCAAGCACGCCGTGGCATACCGCGCCCTGTCCCTGCTGATCCGCAGACCTCCCGGACGGGAAGCGTATCCCGGCGACGTGTTCTATCTCCATTCAAGGCTTCTGGAACGGGCCGCCTGCGTGGCACCGGAATTCGGAGGCGGTTCCATTACGGCCCTTCCGATCATCGAAACGCAGGCGGGCGACGTTTCCGCCTATATCCCGACCAATGTGATTTCCATCACGGACGGGCAGATTTTCCTGGAGACGGAACTTTTCCACGCGGGGATCATGCCGGCGATCAACCCCGGCATTTCCGTAAGCCGTGTCGGCGGAGCCGCGCAGCTGAAGGCCATGAAGAAGGTTTCCGGCGAACTGAAGCTTCTGTACGCGCAGTACCGCGAACTGCAGACCTTTGCGCAGTTCGGAAGCGACCTGGACGCGGACACCCGCAGGCGCCTCGCGCTGGGCGAGAGGATCGTCGAAGTGCTCAAACAGAACCGTTCCGCACCGGTGCGGGCGGGCTGTCAGGTGGCGATCGTCTATGCCGTGATCAACGGTTATCTGGATTCGATTGAGGTAAAGCAGGTGAAGGCTTTTGAAAAAAGCCTGTTCGACCTGCTGGAACGGAAATATCTGAATCTGCTTGAACGGCTGGAGAGCGGATTCTATGAGCCCGAAGACGTCGCGGAAATGAAAAAAGCATTGGACGAGGCAAAGGAGTAAACCTTGGGCGCGGATATCAAACAGCTGAAAAACAGAATACGCAGCGTGGATTCCACCATGCATCTGACAAAAGCGATGGGACTGGTCGCCACATCCAAGATGCGCAAATCCAATCAGATGATGACTGCGGGCCGCGAATACTCCGATTCGTTCCGGGAAGCCGTAAGACTGCTCTGCGGCAGCCGGGAATGCGCGAAAAGCGCGTATCTGCGCGAGGCGGGCAGCCGTGTCCGCGCGATCGTCATCGCCGGGGACCGCGGCATGGCGGGCGGCTACAACGCCAATGTGTTCCGCATCGCGGACGCGTACCGGGGACATATCATTCCTTTGGGAAAACGCGCGTGCGCCAGATACGGGGGGGAGTATATTTCCTCCGAAAAGATCGGCACGGAGAGCATATTGAACCTGGTGCAGATCCAGTGCGCCGACTTTGTCCGGGGGGAATTCGACCGCCTGATCGTTGTCTGCACGAAATATATCTCGATGATGACGCAGGAAGCCGTCATCGAGGAACTGCTGCCGCTGAAAAAAAGCGAAGAAGTCACGGCCGCGCCGATTTTCGAACCGGACGAGGTACAGGTGCTTGAAGCGGCGGTGCCGCAGTTCCTGGCGGGAGAGCTGACAAGGATGATCCGGGAAAGCTTCGCGTGTGAAATCGCGGCACGGCGCACCGCGATGGACTCCGCGGGCAGAAATGCGCAGCTGATGATCGACCAGCTTCAGATCCAGTATAACAGGGCGCGCCAGAACGCGATTACGCAGGAAATCACTGAAATCGTGGCCGGCGCGGGACAGTAACGGAGGATTCAACATGGCTGACAGCAGAAACACCGGCACGGTGATTCAGGTGATGGGACCGGTCGTCGATGTCCGTTTTGAAGAAGGCACACTGCCTGAAATCAATCATGCGCTGACGATCATGATCGGAAAAAGGAAACTGACCGTCGAGGTGGCCCAGCATATCGGGGACAGCACGGCACGGTGCATCGCGATGGCTTCCACGGACGGCCTGACCCGCGGCGCGGAGGCGACGGATACCGGTTCAGGCATCACCGTACCGGTCGGCCGCGAAACCCTGGGCCGGATTTTCAACGTGCTCGGAAACGCGGTGGATATGAAACCGGAGGTACAGAACGCGGAACGCTGGAACATACACCGGCCCGCTCCGTCTTTTTCGGAACTGTCCACCTCCACGGAAATCCTCGAAACCGGGATCAAGGTCATCGACCTGATCTGCCCGTATTCCAAAGGCGGAAAGGTGGGGCTTTTCGGCGGCGCGGGCGTGGGGAAAACCGTGCTGATCATGGAACTGATCAACAATATCGCCAAGCAGCATAACGGCCTGAGCGTTTTTACCGGGGTCGGCGAGCGGACCCGCGAGGGCAACGACCTCTACAACGAAATGAAGGAATCCGGCGTACTGGAGAAGACGGCGCTGGTGTACGGCCAGATGAACGAACCGCCGGGAGCGAGGATGCGGGTAGGCCTGTCGGGACTGACCATGGCGGAATACTTCCGCGACGTGGAAGGACAGGATGTACTGCTGTTTATCGACAACATCTTCCGCTTCACGCAGGCCGGCAGCGAGGTGAGCGCGCTGCTGGGAAGAATGCCTTCTGCCGTCGGCTATCAGCCTACGCTGGCAACGGAGATGGGCGCCCTGCAGGAGCGCATCACCTCCACAAGGAAAGGCTCCATCACCTCGATCCAGGCGGTCTACGTACCGGCGGATGACGTGACGGACCCGGCGCCCGCGACCACGTTTGCGCACCTGGACGCGACGACGGTGCTTTCCCGTTCCATCGCTTCCCAGGGTATCTATCCCGCGGTCGATCCGCTGGAATCCACCTCCCGCGTGCTGAGCCCCGAAGTTGTCGGCGAAAAGCACTACAGCGTGGCAAGGGAGGTGCAGCGGATCCTGCAGCGTTACCAGGAACTGATGGACATCATCGCCATCATGGGAATGGATGAGCTATCCGACGATGACAAGCTGCTCGTGATGCGCGCCAGAAAGATCCAGCGTTTCCTATCACAGCCGCTGTTCGTGTCGGAGAAATTTACGGGTTTCCCGGGCGTATACGTGCCGATCCATGAAACCGTGCGCGGTTTCCGTGAGATCATCGAGGGCAAGCACGACGATATTCCCGAATCCGCGTTCCTTTTCTCGGGCACGATCGACGACGTGCTTGCAAAAGCCGAAGCAGGGGAGAAAGCATGAGTTTTCATTTGACGGTGGCCAGCCCGGACGGAAAACTGTTTGACGGCGAAGCGGAGATGCTGACGCTTCGCGCGGCGGAAGGCGATATGGCGGTCATGGCGGAACACGTATCGTATATCACGACGGTGAAGGCGTGTACCGCGGTCATCCATCTTCCGACTGAAGAGGAAAAGCGTTTTTCAACTTCCGGAGGCCTGCTTTCGGTGAATCACAATCACGCTTCGGTGCTGTGCGGAAGCGTAAAATGGGAAGAAAGTACGAATTAAGTACTTGACAAACCCGCATGGACCGGGTACAATAGCCCGGTAGCCGCTCGGGAGGGGCTTTTTAATGCGCGCCGCGCAGCCTCATGGCTGAAAGATGCCATCCTTCTCCGACAAGTCCCGGCGAGTATTGATTTCAGGAGGTGCTGCCCATGTACGCGATCATTGCGACCGGCGGCAAACAGTACAAGGTATCCGAAGGCGATACCATCTACATCGAAAAGCTCGATACCCCTGTGGGAGAGGTTGTCACCTTTCCGGTGCTGATGCTCTCAGGGGAAACCATCACGGTGGGGGATCCCATTGTGGAAGGCGCCTGTGTGACCGGTAAAATCGTTCAGCACGGCCGCGGAGAAAAGATCCGCATTCTCAAGTACAAGAGCAAGAAGAACTATCGCCGCAAGGCGGGACACCGTCAGCCTTTCACCAAGGTTGAAATCACCGGCGTGAACGCATGATCCGGGTAACGCTCCGACGTACGGGCAGCGGTTTGTACGCGGGGTATGAAATCACCGGTCATGCCGGATGGGCGGAAAAAGGACACGACATCGTGTGCGCCGCCGCTTCCTTTCTGGGCATTACCTGCGCAAACGCGCTGGAGCGCGCCGCGGGGGTAAAAACGGAAAACAAAACGGGGGACGGATATCTCAGCGTGCGTTTTCCGGCGGAAAGCGGAGAGAAGGCTCAGACCGTTATGCAGGTGCTCCGGCAGGGCTTTCTGGATCTGGCGGACACCTATCCGGATTACGTGAAACTGAACGAAACTACGATCATGGAGGAATAGAACATGTTGAAGCTTGATCTGCAGCTATTTGCCCATAAAAAAGGAATGGGCTCCACCCGCAACGGGCGTGACAGCGAATCCAAGCGTCTCGGACCGAAGCGTGCCGACGGTCAGTTCGTACTGGCCGGCAATATCCTGGTGCGGCAGCGCGGTACGAAATTCCGTCCGGGCCTGAATGTAGGCATCGGCAAGGACGACACGCTTTTCGCGAAAGCGGACGGAATCATGCGTTTTGAGCGCGTTGGCAAAACCGGCAAGCAGGTGAGTGTGCATCCGGCCGAGAGCGCGAACTGATCGCGGACAAAGGCGGACGCATGGCTGAAAGGAGCAATCCGGAACAGTACCGGATCGCTCCTTTGCTTATATTCAAAGCAACTGACGGCGCGGATCCGGACGGATATCTGGGGGAAGGACAGAAAATTGGAAGGGAAATTTGTATTGAAAGCTCCGTACCAGGCGAGCGGTGACCAGCCGCAGGCGATCGACGCGCTGGCAAGGGGCGTGACGGAGGGAATGCCCGCGCAGGTACTGCTCGGCGTGACCGGCTCCGGAAAAACCTATACGATGGCTTCGGTGATCGAGCGCATTCAGCGGCCGACCCTGGTGATCGCGCACAACAAAACCCTGGCCGCCCAGCTGTGCAGCGAGTTCAAAGCTTTCTTTCCGGACAGCGCCGTGGAATACTTCGTGTCCTATTATGATTACTATCAGCCCGAAGCGTATATCGCTTCGACGGATACCTATATCGAGAAGGATGCTTCCATCAACGACGAGATCGACCGTCTGCGCCACAGCGCGACCGCCGCACTGCGGGAGCGGAATGACGTGATCATCGTGGCTTCCGTTTCCTGCATATACTCCATGGGCGATCCGTCCGAATACGAGGGGCAGATGATCAGCCTGCGGCCGGGCATGAAAATGGAAATCGCCGATCTGCTGCGGAAACTGGTGGATATCCAGTATGAACGCAATGATGTGGCGTTTGAACGCGGAAATTTCCGCGTCAGAGGAGATACGGTGGAGATCATTCCTGCTGATCAGCGCGATTTCGGCATCAGAGTGGAGTTCTTTGGCGATGAAATCGAAAAAATCAGCGAATTCGCGCTGACCAACGGCCAGGTGCGCCGCACCACCCTGCACGCGCCGATTTATCCGGCAACTTTTTATGCCACAAATCCGGAAACCCGGGAGAGCGCCATCGCGCAGATCGCGCGCGATATGGAGGCGCAGGCCGCTTTCTTCGCCGCGCGGGAAAAGCCCCTGGAAGCGGAGCGCATCAGACAGCGCACGGCTTACGACATCGAAATGATGCGCGAGATCGGCTATTGCCAGGGAATCGAGAACTACAGCCGCTATTTCGACGGCAGGAAGCCCGGGGACGCGCCGTTCTGCCTGCTGGATTATTTTCCGGGGGATTTCCTGGTCATGATCGACGAGAGCCACGTGACGGTCCCGCAGATCCGTGCCATGTACGCGGGCGACCGCGCCCGCAAGGAAGCGCTTGTGGAATACGGTTTCCGCCTGCCTTCCGCCTTCGACAACCGGCCGCTCAAATTTGACGAATTCAACGCGCGGCTGCACCAGATCATCTACGTTTCCGCGACACCGGCCGCCTATGAACGGGAGCAGGCAAGCCAGGTAGTCGAGCAGATCATCCGGCCTACGGGACTGCTGGATCCGAAAATCACGGTACGTCCGGCACAGGGCCAGGTGGACGATCTGGTAGGGCAGATCAGAACCACGACGGAGCAGGGAAACCGGGTACTGGTGACGACCCTGACCAAGAAAATGGCGGAACGGCTGACGGAATATCTGGGGGAACTCGGGATCCGGGTACGGTATCTCCATTCGGATATCGTGACGCTGGAGCGGCAGAAGCTGATCCGCGAACTGCGTCTGGGCGAGTTTGACGTGCTGGTTGGGATCAACCTGCTCCGGGAAGGACTCGATTTGCCGGAGGTGGGGCTGGTCGCGATCCTGGACGCGGATAAGGAAGGATTCCTTCGCTCGGAAACCAGTCTGATCCAGACGATCGGCCGTGCCGCACGCAATGTGGACAGCCGCGTCGTGATGTACGCGGATGAACTGACGGATTCCATGATGGCCGCGATCGGAGAGACGAACCGCCGCCGGGCCATGCAGGAAGCGTATAATCGGGAGCACGGCATCACGCCGCAGAGCGTGCGTACGGCTGTGCGCGCGCTGCTTGAAATTACCGAACAGGCGGAACAGGAGATCCCTTCCGCGATGGATGAGAGCGAGAAGCAGGCACTGATCCGGCAATTGGAGGATCAGATGCTCAGCGCGGCGGCCGCGATGGAATTCGAGAAGGCCGCCAAATTCCGCGACCAGCTGTTCGCCCTGCGGGGAGACGAGCCGGTGGAAAAGGCACCGGTGCGCCACCGGAGGGAGAAAATGCGGCATCATTGACACGTCAGGTCTGCGGCGTCTGCTTTTCCGCCGTATAGGAGGCCATGGCATGGCGGGCGTATTCCGTCGGCGTCATTCCGAACTGCCGTTTGAAGAGACGGCAGAAATAATACGTGTTCTGATAGCCGAGCATGTCCGCCACATCGCAGACCCTGAAGCCTGGCTGCCGGAGCAGTTCCAGCGCGTGACTCATCCGCAGGACCGTGATATACTGCGTGACGGTCGTGTTCAGATGCTTCCGGAACAAACGCATCAGATACTGCGGGGATAAACGGAAGGTTTTGCACAGGGAGGAAAGCGTGATGCCTTCACGGCAGTGCTCGTGAATGCTGCGCAGGACACGGGAAAGGATCGCGGGGTACTCGTTTTCGGCACCGGTGCCGCCGCGCGCATCCAGGATGGAGAGGATTTCCGCAAAGTACAGGTCAATCCGCAGTTTGCGCGGAGGGGACAGAAACAGACGCTGCATATCGCATTCGGTAAGCAGCGTCCATATTTTTTCTTCTTCGCCCCGCAGATGGCCGCTGAACGGAAGAAAGATACAATGTGTTCTTTCACCGACGGGAAGCGCATAGGGAAAAGAAGCGGATCTGGGAGCACGCTCTTTCTGCAGGGGTTCCTCCGGAACCGTAAAGGGCAGGGCCAGACGAAAATGCGTATAGCTGTAGGTGCAGCCGCCGCGTGTGGTGAGATGATATGAGGAGCCCTTGGGCAGCAGGAGCCAGTCATTCCCGAACAGGGAATAATCCCTGCCGTTGAGCGTAAAACGCATATCCCCCTCCCGCAGCAGGATCAGGATGTTTTCCGGTATGCGGTTCTGTACGCTCGTGTAGCCGGGCTTCTGCGTGACCCGGCCCATCATCGAAACTTCCGGCAGCGTATGGAGATCCGTCGTGTAAAACATGGCATCTTCCTCCTTACGGTTTCATATTGTATTATAAATTTCCCCTCCTGTCCATTTCAAATAACGCGGATCCTTCTTATAATTGAACCGCATATTCTGAAGTAACGGAGGAGATGCGTGATGTACCGTATCAGCAACGACCATATCACTTTGTGCCTTGACGACGGGGCGAATCTTGTGGAACTGAGCAACCTGAGAACCGGAAAGGGAAACGTGATCGCACGCCCCGCGCCGCTGTTCAGGGCAGTGCTGCACAACGGGGAAAACTGGGAGGATCTGGCCCGCGCCAAAGACGCGGACCTGACGGTGAAGGCGGAAAAAGAATGCCTGACGGTTGAAGTGGAAAAACTTCACACCAATATGGGCGCACAGGAGATCCGCATGACCCTGACCATCCGGCTTGACGGGGAAAAGGTCCTCTTCGGCGCTCGGATCGACAACCGGTCGCAGACAACGCTCAACGATTTCTATTATCCCTGCATCGGAGCCGTCCGGACGCTCGGAAACGGCAAGCCGGGGCTGCTGTATCCGGATTGTTTCGGAGAATACCATACGGATATCACTGAAGAACTGGCCAATATGCAGACCTGGGACGGACAGTGCCAACTGACCCGGCCTTATCCCTTTATACTGAGCATGCAGTGGATGAGCCTGATTGACGGGGATCAGTGCCTGTATCTGACAGGACGCGATTCACAGTTTTACGCCAGCTCCCTGCGCGCGGTCGGAGGTGAGGAAAAGGACGTAACGCTGGAGATGGGCAAGCTGGCTTTTGTGGAACCCGGGGAAACATGGGATTGCCCGGAATATATGCTCTGGCTCTATCGCGGCGCATGGCAGAAAGGCGCGGACGAATACAGGGCATGGGCGTCCACCTGGCGCAGACCGGTTGAGCCGAAGCAGTGGATGAAGGATATGAACGGCTATTTCCTGGTGATCAACCGCCAGCAGTTCGGGGATATCAACTGGCCGTATGAGAGCATCCCGCGGCTGTATGAGCAGGCACAGGAACACGGCTGCGACACGGTGGGCCTGTTCGGATGGTTTGAAAGCGGACATGACAACCGGTATCCGGATCTGGAAGTGAGCCGTTCGATGGGCGGAGCGGAGCTGCTGAAGGACGGGATCCGGAAAGTGCAGGAGAAGGGCGGCCATGTGACGCTGTATTATCAGGGACACCTGATCGACACGGGCACCGATTTTTACAAAAACGGCGGATACAAAATGGAGGGGAAAACCAGGTGGGGGACCCCTTACTGGGAAGAATACTCAAAGTATTCGGAAAGCGATTTCCTGCGCAGCTATTCCAAGAAAATGTTCGTTACGGTCTGTCCGTGGTGCGGGGAATGGCACACCCTGATGGCGGACCGGGCGGACTGGATCCGCTCCTTCGGAGCGGACGGCGTGCTGTACGACCAGATCGGCGGCATCAGCCCGAAGCCCTGTTTTGACCGGTCACACGGACACAGCAAGCCTTCCCTGTCCTATACCCAAGGCAGGCTGAAACTGCTCCCCGCCATCCGGAAGAGTGTGGACAAGTACGATGGCTTCTCCTTCATGACCGAAACCATTACGGACGTATATTCCCAGTTCATCGACTGCATCCACGGTATCGGAAGCCATACGGGCGAGAAGGCGGAACGCGCGTCCTTCGGCGAGCATCCGCGCCCGATGCGCTGGAGTTTTCCGGAAATGTTCCGTTATTGTTTCCCGGACAACATCTCCACGCTGCGCAACAGCCGTCCCTATCTGGAACCGCGCATGGCAGATTACGCGCTGGTATACGGGTTCCGGTTTGAAATCGAACTGCGCTATCTGAAGGACCGGGAATTTGTGGATGAAAACCGGCATCCGGAATGGAAGGCATACGCACGCGCGGTCTGCGCGCTGCGGAAAAAGTACGCGGAGCTGCTGCTGCACGGCGAATACAGCAACAGTCCCGAAATCGCCGCGGCAAATCCCGCGCTGGCGCACGGCATCTTTACCAATCAGGGAC
>CADBNX010000082.1 GCA_902796115.1 uncultured Eubacteriales bacterium | reverse complement strand
TCCGCAGCGCGGACTGGATCATCGATATGGGACCGGGCGGCGGCGAACAGGGCGGCAGGATCGTCGCCTGCGGCACGCCGGAAGAAATAAAGGCCTGCGCGCAAAGCGTCACAGGCCGGTATCTCTGAGTGCGGGAGCGGGTTACAGATTGTACATATAGTAATCGTCCACCGCCCATTCCGGCACCCAGGCGCGGCGCCAGCATTTGATTCCGTCGTCGTAAAACTCGATCTGGAGAAAATCCCCCTCTTCCCTGTACACATAGCCGTACACGGTGCACTGCACGCCGGCGGGAACGGCTCTTTTGATGGGTTCATAGGCGGTATCGGGCCCGTAATAGCCGGTAATGCGGCCGGACACATAGCATGTCCCGATGATTTCCTCTTCCGGGATGTAATCAATGTTCAGGCCGGTGAAGCGCTTCAGGCCGGTATAGGCCCAGTATTCCCTGCCGGCTTCGCGGAAGGATACCTGAAGCCACCAGATCTCATTGCGTGTGTCATACGCCTTTGAAAGCACCGTCACCTCGCTTCCGGCCTTCAGGAAGCTGCCGGGCTCGTCATACTGCGTGCCGGGGCCGGTGCGGGTGGACAGGCGGCTGTTCAGCACCGCCGGCATGTACGCGTATTCGGAGTACACATACCAGAACGGATCCTGCTCATAGGGATCCTCATCGGACGTCCGAAGCGGGTTGGCCGTGCCGTCGTAGGGACAGAAATTGCCGTCATTCAGCCGCCCGCACTGGGGGCAGTACCAGTTTTCCGCACAGGCGGGCAGCATCGCGGCCAGAAGCGCCGCGGCCAGTATCCATGCAGCCGTTCTTTTCATCATATTTCCCTCCGTTTCTGTGGTGACGAACGGATTTGAAACAAAAAAGAAAAACCGAGCCCTCAGCACTGCATCCGCAGCACGGCAAGGCGCGGCTGTTCGCTCAGGTCGCCCTTTTCGACGCGCAGCAGCGCAAGCTCCTGCTTTTCCGCTTCGGCCGCGTTCATCACGCGCAGGAAATCGTCCAGGGGAGCGATGGGCCATGAGGCGTTGACGGCAGTCCTGTAATGCATGGGGATGATGACCCGCGGCCCGAACGCTTCGCAGACCGCTTTGGCCTGCGCGGCGTCGATGGTGAAAAAGCCGCCGACCGGCACCAGGATCACGTCCACCCTGCCTGCTTTCCGCACAAGCTCCGCGTCGGGCAGATGCCCCAGATCTCCGCAGTGCAGCAGGCGGATGCCGTCCATTTCGATCAGGCTGAGCAGGTTCGGCCCGCGTTTTGCCCCGTGAACCTCATCATGCCAGCAGGGGATCTGTTCCACGATCACGTCGGGGCCGGGGCTTGCGCGTCCCGCGCGGTCAAGCAGGATCGGATCCCCGGCAATGTTTTCCACGCAGCTGTGATCCCCGTGTCCGTGGCTGACCGTCACGGCGTCTGCTTCGATTTTTTGCACCGGGTAGCCTACATGCGCGTCATAGGGATCCGTCACGAGCCGGAAGCCGTGATCGTCCGTCAGCAGGAACTCACTGTGCGCGATATACCGGATCAGCATCAGATGGGGCGCTCCTTTCCCATAAAGACGATGGCGAGGGTGCCGGGACCGCAGTGTGCCCCGATGACCGGGCCGATCATCTGGATGCGGATCTCCTTCAGGCCGGGAAGCCGCTCACGCAGCGTGCCTGCAAGCTTCTCCGCTTCCTCGCGTACGTCCGCGTGCAGCAGGATGATTTCCTTGCCTTCGCAGTCCCCGATGTTGGCAATCGTGCGCTCCACGATGGTCTGCAGCGCCTTTTTCCGACCCTTGGCCTTTTCCACGGCTTCCATTTTGCCGCTTTTGCCGATCACGATGATCGGCTTGAGATCGAGCATGGTGCCGAAAAATGCGCTCGTCGGGGAAAGCCGGCCGCCGCGCTTGAGATACACCAGGTTATCCACCGTGAGCCAGGCCTGCACCAGAAAACGGTTTTCGCGGATCCAGGCGTCCACCTCGTCCATCGAGGCGCCCGAAAGATACAGATCGTGCGCTTTCTCCACCAGCAGCGCCATCGCCCCGGAGATGGAGAGCGTGTCCGAAATCAGCAGCCTCCTGCCCGGATAGCGGGTGGACAGATCGTTCCAGGCTTCCCGCGCGTATGTGAGCGTCGCTGACATATTGCTGGAAAACGCGACGTACAGGATGTCCTTCCCGTCCGCAAGAAAAGGCTCGAAAAATTCCTCGTAATTGACTTTGCTCAGGCAGCTCGTTACGGGAACCGCACCCGCGCGCATGCGTCCGAAAAACTCCGCCTGCTTTTCCTCTCCTTCGCGCCCGTTCTCGTCCGGATATTCCTTTCCGTCCAGCGCGTAGGGCATTTTGATAACCGGAATGTTCCGTTCATCCGCGATTTTGTAATACAGGTCGCTGTCGCTGTCCGTGATAAACACATAATTCTGATTCATGGCAGCTCCTCCTCTCTACGCTTTTGCGGCGATCAGTTCGATTTCGCACCGGACACCCTTGGGCAGTTCGCGCACCGCCACGCAGCTTCTTGCCGGGTTGGACACAAAATAGCGCGCGTACACGGCGTTGAACGCCGCAAAATCATTCATATCCGCCAGATAGCAGGTCGTTTTGACCACACTGCCGAAATCAAGCCCGGCGGCTTTCAGGATGGCTTCGCAGCTGCGGCAGCACCGTTCCGCCTGCGCCGCGATATCCCCTTCCACGGGAAGTCCGCTTTGCGGATCGACGGGGATCTGGCCGGACGCGAACAGGAATCCGTTCGCTTCGACCGCCTGGCTGTAAGGCCCGATGGGCGCGGGCGCGTCCTGCGTAAAAATGATGTTCAACGCTTTCACCTCTCTGTCGGCGAAATCAGGCTCATTTTCCCGCCTGCTCGATGGCGGCAGGCCGCGCGAAAATGGCGTGAATGATTTCCGGGTCGAATTTCGGCCTGCGCTGATAGGTGTACAGGCCGTTCTGCTCCTGCTCCACATCCGTCAGCTGCGTATAGCAGAGCGCGAAGTGATCCGGATTGTCCAGCAGCGCGTCCGTCAGTCCCTTCAGGCGGCGCAGGAACTCCTCCTCCGTTTCGGGTCCTTTGCCGTAGCCCCAGCCGCCCTGGTCTGCCGTCCAGCGGATGCCCCCGTACTCGCTCACAAAAACAGGCAGATTGCCGGGATACCGCTGGCGATTCTCAAAGCGCTCGTAAATCGGCTCCGTGCCCGGTCCGTAATGCGCGCCGAACACGGCCGGATCCTGCTCGTAATCGTGGATATCGTAAATGTCCGTTGCCACATGGTAGTTACCGCTGGTGTCGATCACGGGCCGGGTCGGGTCCAGTGCTTTCGTGACGCGGTATACGGTGGAGAGGATATCGTCCCGCTGACGGCGTCCGTGATAATCCCAGGTTTCGTTGAACGGGCACCAGCCGATGATGCTCGGCGCGGAGTAATCGCGCTCCACCTCCGTCAGCCAGTCCTTCAGGAAGGCGTTCACCGTGCCGATATCGGAGATGTCCAGCCCCCAGGAGGCCATTTCCCCCCAGCAGAGGTAGCCGAGACGGTCCGCCCAGTAGAGGAAGCGCGGCTCGAATACCTTCTGATGGAGCCTTGCGCCGTTGAAACCCATCGCCATGGAAAGCTCGATATCCTTTTTCAGCGCGCTCTCCTCCGGCGCGGTATAAATTCCGTCCGGATAAAAGCCCTGATCCAGCACCAGGCGCTGGAAGACGCTTTTCCCGTTCAGCAGGAACTTTTTGCCGTCAAAGGCGAGGCTGCGCAGGCCGAAATAGGAATGCAGGCAGTCCGCCGCGCGGCCGTCCTTCTCCAGCGTCACTTCCAGGCTGTACAGATCGCCCTTTCCCGCTTCCCAGGGATGCTTTTCCGCAAGCTTCAGCGTCAGCTGCGCGAACGCGGCACCGGAATTTGCGCACGCGCTTCCCATATCCCGTCCGTCAAAGGAAGCCGCGGCGCGCAGTACGCAGCCCGCGCCTCCGGAAAGCCTTGCCGCGATATGGACGCTGCCCGCGTCAAAATCGGGCGTGACGCGCAGGGAATCGATGAAGCTTTCCTCCGTCCATTCCAGCCACACGGTCTGCCAGATGCCGGTGGTGCGGGTATAAAAGCAGCCGTAGGATTCATAGCGCTCGCTCTGCTTGCCGCTTGCCTGCATGCCGCTGCGGGTGTCGTCCTCGCAGCATACGGTGAGCAGGTTTTCCCCTTCCTTCAGCCGGGAAGTGATATCAAAGCGGAAGGGCGTGTAGCCGCCCTC
>CADBNX010000081.1 GCA_902796115.1 uncultured Eubacteriales bacterium | reverse complement strand
GCGCGAGCCGTGATGAAACGCGCTCCGGCTCTTGTTTTCATGCTGAAAGTACTGTACAATAGCATCATCACCGCCGAGAGGAGAGATTGGTTTATGGCAGACGCGATCATTCAGGGTATGCACGGCTGCAGCCGGGAAGATGAATATACGGTGCCTGCGGATCCGCTGATCCGGGAAAGGCTCGAATGGTTTCAGGATCAGAAGCTGGCGCTGATGATGCACTTCGGCATCTATACCCTGCCGGGCATCTGCGAATCCTGGCCGCTTTCCGATGAGGACGCGGTATGGAGCCGCGGAGGCATCGACTGGGAGCAGGATCCCGCCGTTTTCCGGAAACAGTATGTGGATCTGAACAAAAGCTTCAACCCGATCCGGGTGCGTCCGGAGGTCTGGGCGGACATTGCCGCCCGCGACGGGTTTAAATATCTGATTTTCACCACCAAGCACCACGACGGTTTCTGTCTGTTTGACACCGCCTATACGGATTATAAAACCACCGCGCCGGACTGCCCCTTTCACACGCACCGGCACGCGAACCTGGTCCGTGACGTGTTTGACGCCTTCCGGCAGCGCGGTCTCGGGATCGCCGCGTATTTTTCCAAGCCCGACTGGCACTGTCCCTGGTACTGGGCGGAGGGGATGGATAAACCCGTCGGCGCGTGGCGCAATCCCACCTACACGCCCAAAGACCACCCGGAACTGTGGGAGAAATTCATTTCCTTTACGCACGGCCAGATCATGGAGCTGATGCGCGATTACGGGCGTATCGATATCCTGTGGCTGGACGGCGGCCAGGTCCGGCCGGACAACGGGCAGGACATCCGCCTGAGCGAAGTCGTTGCCGAAGCGCGCAAACTGCAGCCGTGGCTTCTGACCGCCGACCGGACAGTGGGCGGGGAAAACGAAAACTACATCACCCCGGAGCAGAGCGTGCCGTCCGGTCCGATCCGTGTGCCGTGGGAAAGCTGCGTTACGGCCGGCACCGCGTTCTCCTACCGCTATAACGAACGCTATAAAACGCCGCGGCAGCTGGTGCATCTCCTGATCGACGTGGTATGCCGCGGAGGCAACCTGGCGCTGAACATCGCGCCGCAGCCGGACGGCACGCTGCCCGCGCCGGCGGTCGCGGCGGCGGATGCGCTGGGCGCGTGGCTGCGCGACAACGGAGAAGCCATATACGCCACGCGCATGGCGGAGCCGAATGAAAAAGGCACCGTTGCCTTCACCAGAAAAGGAGAGACTCATTACGCGCTCTGCCGCATTCCGGAAGGAGAGGTCCTGGGGAAGGAAATCCTGATTCCCTGGCCGGGACCGGTCTCCCGTCTGACGCTGCTCGGGCTCGAAGCGCCGATGCACTTCACGCGAACAGCGGAAGGCGCCCTGGTTCAGATCCCGGAAATCCTGCGCGGCACATCACCGCTGGCGCTCGCCATGCGCATCGAAAAATAAGGAACGAAAAATCTCATGGGAAAGAAATCCGCGGAACTGCTTCCGCTGATGACGGTCAGGGAAAAAATCGGCCAGCTCAACCAGCACCTGCACGGCTTTCACGCCTACGAAATCACGGCGGACGGAACCGTCGTACCGTCCGGTTCCTTTTGCAGGGAGGCGGAGACATACGGTTCCGTCGGGTTTGTGTACGGTCTGCACCGCGCGGATCCGTGGTCCGGTCGGGATTACCGCACCGGCCTTGTCGGCCGGCAGGCCGTACGGGCCGCGAATGTCCTGCAGCGCTATCTGCTGGAGCATACCCGTCTCGGCATCCCGGCCGTTTTCACCAACGAAGCCCCGCACGGCTGCCAGATCCTGGATGGTTTCCTGCTTCCGGTCAACCTGGCCTGCGGGGCCACTTTCCACCCCGAACTGATGCTGCCCGCGTTCCGCCGTGTCGGCGAGCAGCTGCGTTCCGTCGGCTGCCGCATGGCTCTCATGTCCATGCTGGATGTGCAGCGCGACCCGCGCTGGGGACGCAGCGAGGAATGCTACGGCGAAGACCCGCTGCTGTGCGCGTCGTTCGCGGAGACGGCGGTCCGCGGCATCCGCTCCGCGTCCGTCGCCTGCGTGGCCAAGCACTTTGCCGCCCAGGGGCAGACCACGGGGGGCGTCAACGCTTCCTCCGCGTCCATCGGGGAGCGGGAGGTGCGGGAGATCCATCTTCCGCCGGCAGCCGCCGCCGTACGCGCGGGGGCCGAGGGAATCATGGCCGCCTATAACGATATCGACGGGATCCCCTGCCACGCAAACGCCTGGCTGCTCCGGGAGGTGCTGCGCGGTGAAATGGGGTTCAGGGGGCTCGTCATGGCGGACGGATGCGCGATCGACCAGCTGACCCTGCTCACCGGAACGCTGCCCGGGGCGGCCCGCCTTGCGCTGCTTTCCGGCATCGACGTCAGTCTATGGGATGCCGCCTTCCCCACGCTCGCGGAAACGGCGCCGCGGGACAGCGCCGTCATGGCCGCGATCGACGAAGCGGTCGCGCGGGTACTGGACCTGAAGGAGGAGCTCGGACTCTTTGAGCACCCCTACGCGGAGGAAACAGCCGATCCAACGGTCTTTGCCTCCGCCGAAATGGCGCAGCCCAGTCTGAACCTGAGCGAAGAAAGCGCCGTACTGCTCAGGAACGACGGCGTCCTTCCGCTGCGAAACGCAGGGCGCGTCGCGGTCATCGGCCCGTCGGCGGACGATATCTACCGGCAGTTGGGAGACTATTCGCCGCCTGTCCGCAGGGAGAATGCCCGCACCGTGCTGGACGGACTGCGCGCGCTCGCCCCGGAAGGCACACGGATCACCCGCTGTTTCTCGGCGGACGAAATCACACCCGACCGCTTTGACTGCGCGGTCGCCGTGCTCGGCGGATCCTCCTCAAGGTACTGCGGCGCGGAATTTGCGGAAACCGGCGCGGCGAAAAACAGCGGCGGCACCATGGACTGCGGGGAAGGCATCGACTGCTCGTCCCTGTCCCTGCCCAGGGAGCAGACGGAACTCATATACGCCCTGTCCCGCAAGGGGATCCCGTTTGTTACGGTGATCATCGCGGGCCGCGCATACGCGGTTTCGGAAATCGCGCGCCTTTCTCCCGCCCTGCTGTACGCGTTCTATCCGGGACCCTGGGGGGGCACGGCCATCGCGGAAATCCTGTACGGGCGCATCTCCCCTTCGGGCTGCCTTCCCGTATCCCTGCCGCGCAGCGCGGCGCAGCTTCCCGCGGTGTACAACCAGCGCTCGGCATGGCGCGTCATGCACTACGCGGACGCGGAGGACGGACCGCTCTATCCTTTCGGATGGGGGCTTGGCTATGCCGTTTTTGCGTACGATTCTTTTCATCTGACGCCGCAGGGGCTCACGCTTTCCGTACGCAATACCGGCGCGATGCGCGCCGGCACCGTCATCCAGGTTTACGCGA
Source organism: uncultured Eubacteriales bacterium (assembly GCA_902796115.1). Taxonomy (GTDB): domain Bacteria; phylum Bacillota; class Clostridia; order Christensenellales; family Aristaeellaceae; genus RUG756. Next base: position 3,168 of record CADBNX010000081.1, on the reverse strand, counting down.
GGATACGCGACGGTGTCAGTGTGCCGCGTGAAAAATCGCTCATCGCGTTCCGCAAGGTTTTTGCCGAAAGCGGGGAATGTGTTTCCGTCACGCTTCCCCTGCCGTCCCTCGCGGGCTGCCTTTTCCTGACCGTCCGCGACGGAAGCGGAGAAATATGGCATACGGATTTATCATCGGAGGAGGAATCATCATGAAACATCTGATCCTTGGCTACGTGTGCGATCACGATCTTCCGGGGGTAACGGAAGAAGACGCGAACATGCTCGACTGCATCAACCTGGCCTTCGGGAAAGTGAACGGAAAGCGGCTTGACATGCGTGAAATGAAGCACATCGGAGATCTTCCCCGCATCCGCGCGTGGAATCCGAAGCTGAAATTCATCCTTTCCGTCGGCGGCTGGGGCGCGGGCGGTTTTTCCCTGATGAGCCGCACGGAGGAAGGCAGGCGCGCCTTTGCCGCTTCCTGCCGCGAAATCGCGGACATGTACCGGCTTGACGGCATCGACATCGACTGGGAATACCCCTGCAATGATTCGGCCGGCATCGACGCGGATCCCTCCGACCGGGAAAACTTCACGCACCTGCTGCAGGCCCTCCGGGACGCGCTGGGCGCAGACCGCGTCGTCTCCATCGCGGCCGGCGCGGGCAGCTATTTCATCCGGGATACCGAAATGGAGAAGGTAGCCCGAATCTGCGACTGGGTGCAGATCATGACCTACGACATCCGCAGCGGCTTCCAGAAGGAAGCGGGGCACCACACCGGGCTCTTCACCAGCCCGGGCGACCGCCTCAACGGCAGCGCGGACGCGAGCGTCAAAGCCTACCTTGCAGCCGGTGTGCCGCGGGAAAAGACCGTGATCGGCGCCGCCTTCTATTCGCGCCGCTGGGACGGCCTGCCAAACGAAAACCACGGCCTGTTCCGGATGAGCGGGACCGTCGGCCAGTACGGGCCGGGCTATACGAAGCTTGAGGAAGAATTCATCAACAAAAACGGCTTCACCCGCTACTGGGACGACGACGCGAAAGCGCCCTTCCTGTTCAACGGCAGCAGCCTGATCAGCTATGACGATCCCGAATCCATCCGCTGCAAATGCGAATGGCTCAAAAAAGAAAACCTGCTGGGCATCATGTACTGGGATCACGGCAGCGACCCCTCCCGGAAGCTGCTCCGCGCCATGAGCGGCGCGATGCGTGAGAAATGAGGAAGCGCGGGAAGCATATCGTATGACGACTTTTTCCTCCCGTTCCGCGCCGGCGGAGACAACGGCCAAACCCGAAAATACGCCTGCGGATTCAGATCCTTTTGTCCCAGCGCTGCCCAACCACGCAACGGGGACCTATAACATGGTGGAATCCGGCTTTCCCGCGATGATGTCCCTCTCGGATTCCCGGTTGGGTCAGATGATTTTTTCCCTGCGGAAGACCATCCTGGAAGACCGCCGGCTGCTGTTCGTCGACGGTCGGGTGATGATGGCCTCCATCAACTGGATCCGGGATCATGTGCATGAAATGAAAGGCTTCATGCACTGGGAGCATGACCTCACCGGCTTTTATCAGTTTTTCCTGGATCATCAGTCCCCGGAAGGCTGGTACTTTGAACTGATCAAGCAGCTTGACGACCCGCACTGGCGCTTCGTAACGCCGAAGTTCGCCCGCCGGTTCCCCATGGACCACGCAGCGGCTGTCAGGCTGGAAATCGAAGCCGACATCGAATACCTGATGGTGGAAGGCGCCGTGCGTATTTACCGGGTCACCGGTGACGACGCATGGATATGCTCCATTCTTCCCAAACTGGAAAAAGGCATCGATTACCTGACCCATGATCCCGACCGCTGGGATGAGGAGCACGGCCTGGTAAAACGTCCCTTCACCATCGATACCTGGGATTTCACTTTCGGCAGAAGCGGGGACAACCGCAGGATCGAACCGGACACGCCCATGTCCGTCATGCACGGCGACAATTCCGGTGTTTATCAGGCCATGCGGCAGCTGGCGTGGCTGCGCGGGCGCTTCGGTGACCCGGAGAAGGCCGAAGCATGGAACCGGCGCGCGGATATGATCCGGGAAAACATGTTCAGATACCTCTGGAACGGCCGTTTTTTCATTCATCAGCTCCACCTGAATCACGCCGGCGCCGACCATCTGGAATCTTCCCGCCTTTCGCTGTCCAACGCCTACGATATCAACCGGGGCGTCACCACCCCCGAACAGAGCTGCGCGATCCTGCACGAATACCGCCGCAGGCTTCAGACAACGTCCGCATTTGCGGAATGGTTTTCCGTTGATCCGCCCTATCGGGATTTCAGCGGCCACGCTGCCGGAACCTATGTCAACGGCGGCATCGCCTCCTACGCGGGCGGTGAACTGGCCGCGGCGGCTTTCAGGAACGGCATGGAAGCATACGGCTGGGATATCCTGCAGCGGATGGAGAAACTGATCCGGCGGGACGGCGGATTATACTTCCTGTACGATCCGCGGACCGGCGCGAACCTGGGCGGCGGCCCCAGCGGATGGGGCGCGGCGGCCGTGCTTTCCGCCATCGACGAAGGACTGGCCGGCATTGAGGATCTGGATGTGCAGTACAGGATCCTTGGCTTCTCTCCCCGCTGGGTTGTGACGGATTACCGGGAACTGCGGTATTTTACGGGCTGCGAGCTTTCAAAAATCCTGATCGATCTGTATTTCATCCGAAAGGAAAACAGCCTGTGGTTCCGGCTGTGCGCGCCTTCGGAGGAAATCCGCTGCCATGTCCTGCTGCCCGCGGGCAAAAAATGCGCCGGCGTCACTGCGGACGGCCGTCCCGCGGAATACCGGGAAAACCGGATGGGTGATTCCGCGTACGCGGATTTTACCCTGCGCACCGAACCGCAGGGACGGGACGCCCGTTCCTGGAAGATAAACCGTGTCTGGCAGATCACCTGCCATCTGGCGGACGCGTAAGAAATCAACGGGAAGACGGTGTATATATCGTACCGATCACAGATTTGAAAAGCTGATGATTTTTCTGTTCCCCAAAATCGGATTTTTCGTAACATCGGGGAATTAACCTCAGGCCTGAATCCCCGAAACAGCACACACGTCACGTCCATGGTCCGGAACGTCGGGAGGTTTGCTGCCATGAAAATCACGCATCTTGATCTGTTTCACGTCGCCCCGCGCTGGCAGTTTC
>CADBNX010000080.1 GCA_902796115.1 uncultured Eubacteriales bacterium | reverse complement strand
CTCCAACTGGACGCACCGGCGCATTCAGGAAGCCAACGAATACGCCGATCAGCATCATCTGATCCCCTTCACGGTGTCCAGCCCCAACTTCGGCCTCGCGGAGCAGGTGAGCGATTTATGGGGCGGCGGGTGCGTTTCCGTATCCGGGCCCGCGCAGAAGGAGGCGCGCGGCTGGTATGAGAAAAACCGGATGCCGCTGATCGCCTATTCCGGCCTGGCAAAGGGCTTCTTCTCAGGCCGTCTGCACAGCGGGGAGGCCGACAGGGCGGGCGAGGTGCTGGATGCCTTTGCCGTCCGCGGGTATGTAAGCCCGGAGAATTTCCGCCGCCTCGCCCGCTGCGAGGAGCTTGCCGCACAAAAGGGCTGCACGGTATCCCAGCTTGCGTTGGCCTGGCTCTTTCATCAGCCGCTCAACACATTTGCCGTGGTCAGCACGCATTCCCCCGAACGCATGGCGCAGAATATCGCCGCCCTTTCCATCCCGCTCAGCCGGGAGGAATCGGAATACCTGAACCTGGAAAGGGATACGCCGTGAAACGAAGCGAAGGAGGGCGGACCGCATGAATCCGCGTGAACAGAAAACCTGTCTGAAAGCGGCGCTGCGGGTCCTGGGCTGTCTTCTTGCCCTGGCGGCCGTGCTTCCGGCTCTCTTCGGAAACAGCGGGACCGCGTCCGCGGAAGGCGACCGCGCACTGGAAGCCGCGCTGCAGCTGCTGTATCAGAACGAGGGTTCCTACGGATCCGTCAATCCGGACGATAACGGCGCCGTGAGCATCGGAAAAATCCAGTGGCACGCAACCCGCGCCCTGGATCTGACAAAAACCATCGCCGCCCTGAATCCTTCGTCCGCGCTGCGCATCCTGGGAGAGGCACTGTACGGCGAGATCCTTTCGTCTTCCGACTGGAGCGGCAGAACCGTCTCGGAATCCGAGCAGAACGCGCTGTCCGCCCTGCTGGTCACGCCGGAGGGGAAACAGGCGCAGGACGAGCTGGCGGAAAAAGACGTCTCCGCGTATCTCTCAGCCGGCCGCGCGCTGGGGCTCCGGAATACGGCCGTATTGATTTATTACGCGGACCTGCGCAATCAGGGCGGACCGCGCATATCCAGAAGGATCGCCGAACAGGCCGCCCAGGCCGCAGGTTCCTATGACGCGGTCACCCTGGATGACATCCATTCGGCCGCGCTGGCCGACAGCGCGCTCGGAAACTATCCGCTGCGGCGCGGCCGCACCTACAATTACTGCCTGCAGTACGTTTCCGCCCTTCCGGAGGGTGAGGCGGAGCTGATTTCCGGCGGGATCGGTACGGTTCGCGTCGCGGGCTGGGCAAAAGACAGCGACACGCCCGGGCAGTCCCCGGAGATCCACGTATACGTGGGCGGAGACGCCGCCTCCGGCGCGTCCCGCTACGCCGTTTCCTGCACGTTCCGGCGGGAAGAGTTCGGCGATGCCTGCGGTTTTGACTGGGAAATCGTCGTCAGCGAATACGGCGATCAGCCGGTCTTCATCTATGCCGTCGATACGCAGGACGGCGGAATCACGCTGATCGGAAGCGGAGAGGTATCCATTCTCCGGAACCATGAGCCGGTCGGAAATGTGGCGATGATCTCGGGCGGGTTGGGAACCGTTACGGTTTCCGGATGGGCTTTTGACGAAGACACGCCGGAGCAGCCGGTATGGCTCCATCTGTATGTGGGCGGCGACGTCGCCTCCGGCGCGCCCTGCTATCCCTTCCTCGCGGACGGCGATTCATCTTTCCCGGACGGCCGTCACGGCTTTGACCGGACGGTTCCGGTCTCCCCTTCCGGTACGCAGCCCGTCTGGCTGTACGCGCTCAACACAAGCTTCGGAAGCAATTCCCTCCTGGGCGTATTCAGCGTGACCATCCAGGAAGACCGTATCCCCCCGACGATCGGCAGCGTCCGCATCAGCGACGTTTCCTCCGAAGGGTACACTATATCCTGCGACGTCAGCGACAACGCCGGCGTCCGGAAAGTCACTTTCCCGGCATGGACGGCCGATGAGGGAGATCCGTCTGATTTATCCGACGGCCGGATGAACAGCACCGTCGGGCAGATCGAAAACGGCCATGCCTCCTGCCGCGTCCTCATATCCGAGCATGCCTTCCGGACCGGATGCGTATACCGGAACCGGATCTGTGCCTGGGATTGGGCTGGAAACCTGTTCACCCTCAGTTCCGATCAGGTACCGGAACTGGACGTATATGTTCCGTCACCGCGCGAGGCGGCGCTGATCCTGCCCGCGCAGCTGACCCGGATCGAAGAAGAGGCGTTTGCCGGGCTGCGGATCGAAGCCGTATACTGCCCGGAAAGCCTGCGGGAAATCGGCGCGAGGGCATTTGCGGACTGCGTCAGTCTGAAAGAGATCTATATTCCCGCCGCCACTCAAATCATTCACGAAACCGCCTTCGACGGCTGCCCGGATTCGTTCACGATCATCTGTCCCGCGAATTCCGCCGCCGCAGGGTACGCGAAAATGAAAGGGATCCCGTATCTCGAAACAGAATAACGGATTCCGGGTCCCTTCCGCCGTTTTTGCCTCGGCTGCGGGTTCATCGTCTCTCCCGTGTTATCCTTCGGAGCCGCTCCCCGCGAGCTGCAGTTCCTCCGCGTGCTCCTTCATGCCCCCGATGCAGATTTCCGCCACGTCCTTCAGCTCCATGCCGAGCATTTCACATCCCTTCAGGATCAGGTCCCGGTCGCATTTGGCCGCGAACCGCCGGTCCTTGAATTTTTTCAGGAAGCTTTTCACCTCCAGATCGCATATGCCGTTGGGCCGCATGCGGGCGCAGGCCTGAATGATGCCGGTCAATTCATCCACCGTGTACAGGCTCTTTTCCAGATTGCTTTCAGGTTCCGTATCTGAACAGATCCCCCATCCGTGGCTCAGAATCGCGCGGATATCCGCCTCGTCCACACCCGCCTCGCGCAGCGGCTGCTCCGTATGCTGCAGATGCTCGTCCGGATATTTTTCGTAATCGAAGTCATGCAGCATGCCGATCGCCTGCCAGTGCTCCTCGTCCTCCCCGAAATGCCGGGCCATCGCCCCCATAGCATAGCAGACGTTCTTCTCATGCAGCAGCAGATGTTCTTCCGTGACCATGCCCGCATTCAGTTCGCATGCTTCCTTCAGTGTAAGCATCCCCGATCCTCCTTTACTTCATGAACGAATAGGTCCTGATGAATTTGCTCAGATCCGCCCCGCTCTCCCGGTACCGCAGCAGGATTTCCGCGCAGGCCCGGCTGTCGCTGGACGCCTGATGGTGCTGCAGATCGATGCCATAAAAATCGCAGAGCGCGTCCAGCCTGTGGCTGATGCCGGGTAACAGGCGCCTTCCCATCTGAACCGTGCACAGATAGCGCGTGTACGGCTTCCATTCCAGCCCGTATCCCCGCAGGCATGCTTTCAGCACACCCAGGTCAAACACCGCGTTATGCGCCGTCACAAGGCCACTCTCAAGCAGTGCCCGGATCCTGGGCCAGAGCTGCGGGAAAGAGGGGGCACCGCGCACGGTCCGCGCGCTGATGCCCGTCAGCTGCGTGTTGAAAAAGTCAAACGGCTGCTCCGGGTCGACCAGGCTGAAGAACTCGTCCGTAATGATCCCATCCTCGACGAGCGTGACGCCGATGGCACTCATCCTGCTGTTCTGCCAGTTGGGGGTTTCCACATCAAATACCGCAAAGTGCTCCATAACGAATCGTTTTTCTCAGTTTCCTTCCGTAATTTCCTGATCATCGGCAGCCAGGTGTTTACCGCCGCGATGATTAAAGCCAGGCGCTTTCCGCTTTCCTTTTTCCAGCAGAAAAGAGTGATCAGCAGCACCAGCAGCAGGCCGGTTTCGCCGCCGATAAAGCTCAGCACGGACCCGATCGTACCATTCAGGCTTCCCAGGGTTTT
>CADBNX010000079.1 GCA_902796115.1 uncultured Eubacteriales bacterium | reverse complement strand
GGCCGGAAAGAAACCCTGGGCAGGCCCATCCTGTACGGCACAACCGATGCGTTCCTGTCGCATTTCGGCCTGGAGCGCATCGAGGATCTGCCGCCGATGGCAGAGGCGGAAGCGCAGGAAGAGGAACCGGAGGAGCTGATTCCGTAACATGGACAGGATTTACATGGACTGGGCCGCTTCCGCCCCGCTCTGCGCGGAAGCGCTGGAAGCCATGATGCCGTATCTGAGAGGCGTATGGGGCAACGCGTCCTCCATCCATTCCTTCGGCCGCGAGGCGCGCAGGGCCATCGAGGAGGCAAGGGAGGAGATCGCGTCCTTCATCGGCGCGCAGCCGGATGAGATCTTTTTCACTTCCGGCGGCACGGAAAGCGACAACTGGGCCGTCACGTGCGGCGCGGAAAGCCTCGGCGCGGACGGCCGCGTGCTGACCTCCCCCATCGAGCATCACGCCGTGCTCAACGCCTGCGCCGCGCTTCAATCCCGGGGTGTTCCGGTGCGGTTCGTTGCCTGCGACCGCCTGGGGCGCGTCGATCCGGAGGAAATCCGGGAAAGCGGCTTTGGGCCGCAGCTTGTCAGCGTTATGACCGCGAACAACGAGATCGGCACGCTGGAGCCCATCGACGCCATCGGCGCGATCTGCCGGGAAAAGAACTGGCTCTTCCATACCGACGCCGTACAGGCGGTCGGCGCGGTCCCCGTCAATGTGAAACAGAGCGGAGCGGATCTGCTGTCCGCTTCCGCGCATAAATTCGGCGGCCCCAAGGGCGTCGGGTTCCTTTTTATCCGCCGCGGCGTAAAGCTGTCTCCCCTGCTGCGCGGCGGCGCGCAGGAGCATGAAAAACGTGCAGGCACCGAAAATACCGCCGGCATCGTCGGCATGGCGGCGGCGCTTCGCCGGGCTCAGGGAAAGCTCCGGGACCGGGAAAAGCTCACCTCGCTCCGGAATGAAATGCAGCGGGAGATCCTGCGGCGCATACCGGATACTTTCCCGAACGGGGATATGGAACAGCGGCTTCCCGGGAACCTCAATCTTCGCTTCGCGGGAGCCGACGCCGAAGCGCTGATGCTGCGGCTGGACCTGCGGGGCGTGGCCGTATCCGCCGGCGCGGCCTGCGCCAGCGGCACGCCGGAGGTGAGTCATGTGCTGCGCGCCATCGGCCTGAGCGAAAAAGAAGCGCGTGAATGCCTCCGATTCTCACTGTCGGAGGAAAACACGCGCGAAGAAATCGAAAAAGTGATCGCTTTCCTTGCGGAGGATGCGGCGCAGATCAGGCATACTGCCTGATGCAGGCCGCCATTTCGTCCTTTTTCTTTTCCATATCCGCCACCAGCTTCAGCTGTGTCCTGCAGCGCAGCAGGTTATGATCCGGGCGGTGGATGCGGAAATACACGTCTCCGTCCAGATAATCCGTCAGAAAACGGATGCCGCATTCAAGCGTCATCAGCATCGCTGCCAGGGGCAGCGTTTCTTTTTCGTTTGCGGTCAGGCTGTTTCCGCAGGAGGCGAGAAAGCCCTTTGCGTACGCGTCAAACAGCGGCAGGGCCATCTCCACCTTATCCAGGTTCTCCTCGTCCTCCGCCGCGGTGGACGCGCCGAAACGGATGGAATCGCCGAAATCGTTGCCCGCAAGGCCCGGCATCACCGTATCCAGGTCGATCACGCACAGCGGCTCATGGGTTTTCGCGTCCAGCATCACGTTATTCAGCTTGGTATCATTGTGCGTCACGCGCAGCGGCAGCTCTCCCCGGCGCAGCATGGCCACCATTTCGCCGCCCATTTCCTCATGGGCCAGGGAAAAATCGATTTCGCGCCGCACTTGATCCGCGCGGCCGGTCTTGTCCGCGCGGATCGCTTCGCGCAGCTTTTCAAACCGGTTCGCGGTATCGTGAAAACGCGGAATGGTTTCGCACAGGGTATGCGCGGGAAAACCGGCCAGCTGGCGCTGGAAGGAGCCGAAAGCGATCGCGCTCTGGTAAAAATCCTCTTTGGTTTCGGCTTTTTCCAGGCACACGCTGTCCTCGATGAAATCATACACGCGCCAGTATTCCCCGTCCACTTCGGCGAAATCCGCGCCGTTCACCGTCTGAACCAGCGTCAGCGTACGCCGGGGATCGTTCTGTCCCTGCCGCAGGTATTCCGTCACCGCCGCGATGTTTTTCATCAGCGCGGGCACGTCGGTGAAAATATGGTGATTGATTTTCTGCAGGATATACCGCCTGCGGTCGGTCACGAGCAGGTACGTTTCGTTGATATGGCCGTTTCCGTAGCGCTCGCAGGAAACGGGATTCCCCTCGATCCGGAACTGAGACACAGCTTTCATTTCTCTTCTCCTTTTCATTTTGCCTTCGCGGACGGAAGCGCGTGCATACGCCGCCAGTTTTCCGGCAGAAGCAGCATCAGTACCGGGAAGATCTCCAGCCTTCCCAGCAGCATATCCAGGGAGAGCACCGCCTTCGATAACGCGCTCAGATGGTAATAATTGCCCATCGGTCCCACGCTGTCAAAGCCCGGGCCTACGTTGTTCAGGCATGCGACCACGGATGAGAGGGTCGTTTCCAGGCTGAACCCATCCAGGGAAACCAGCAGCACGGAAATGCCCAGGATCACAAAATAGGCGCCGTAGAAAACATGCACGAACGCCACCGTGTTTTCGGGAACGGCTTCCCCGTCCATATGCACCTTCGACACGTTGTTCGGATGAAGCAGTTTGCGCAGCGAAAGCTTCACGCTCCTAAACAGGATCAGCACCCGGGATACCTTGGAACCGCCGCCCGTGGATCCGGCGCAGCCGCCGATGAACATGAGCAGGAAGAGCACGATTTTCGCGTATGTGGGCCAGGTATTGAAATCCGCGGTGGCAAATCCCGTGGTGGAGATCACGGTGGCCGTCTGGAAGGAGGCGTGGCGCAGCGCGGTCCAGAATTCGCCCCGATAGCGCGGCAGGACGGAAATCGTGACGGTGATCACGGCGAAAAGCACGATGCCCGCGTACAGGCGCAGTTCCTCATTGCGCGAGGCGCGCCGGAAGGAGCGCATGATCATCAGGTAATAGATACCGAAGTTCACCGCGAACAGCAGCATGAAAACGGTCACCACCCACTGCACATAGGGCGAGCAGCCGGCCAGCCCCGCGTTGTTCACCGCGAAGCCGCCCGTTCCGGCCGTGGAGATCGCGATATTGAGCGCGGTAAACGCGCCGACTTTTTCATCCGGCCAGAGCAGCAGGAATTCCAGCACGGTGAGGCCGATATAGATGATGTAGAGGATCCGGGCGCTCTGCCGTGTTTTGGGCACCAGCTTGCTCACCTGAGGGCCCGGGGATTCGGCGCGCATCAGGAACAAGCTGTCCCCCGTGGAGGGCGCCAGCGCCAGAAGGAACACCAGCACGCCCATGCCGCCGATCCAGTGCGTGAAGCTGCGCCAGTAGAGCAGGCTTTTGGGCATCACGTTGATGTTCACCAGGATGCTTGCGCCCGTCGTGGTGAACCCGGAGATGGATTCAAAGAACGCATCCATGAAATTCGGAATGGCGCCGCTGAAGAAAAAAGGCAGGCATCCGACCAGGGAAACCAGGATCCACGCCAGCGCGACCGTGATATACCCTTCCCTCGCGCGGATGCTCTTTTGCGGGGTTTTCAGATAAACAGGCAGACAAACGGCGCCGACCCCCACGATCACGCCCGAAAACGCGTGAAGCGACGCTGTCTCGTGACGGATGACGCTGATGGCGAGCGCGGGGATCATCAGTCCCGCCACGATCAGCAGGGTCAGCGCGATAAAACGGAAAATTGCCCGGTAATTCATAATCCCTCTTCCCGAAAATCCTCAGGCGGCGTCCGCGTCAGGCGGAAGCGAAAATATCGTTCAGGCTGCCCAGCGCGCGCGCCGCGTCCGTCACCACAACGATCGTGTCGCCCTTCTGATAGGAGCTGTCGCCGGCGGGAATCGTGATATTGCCGTCGTGACTGATCACGGCGATCAGGATGTTCTTCTTCAGCGGGATATCCTTCAGCGGCGTATTCAGATACGGGGTATTCGCGTCCGCCCGGAATTCCAGCGCCTCCACCTTGCCGTCCACCATGCGGTGCAGCGCGTTCACCTCACTGCCGTAACGGTTCTCCAGTGCGCGGACAAAACGCAGCACATCCGTGTTGGACAGGGATTTGGGCGTAATGACGCACTCGATTTCCGCCGCGCGCATGATATCCCCGTACTCGGTGCGGTTGATCTTCGTGATCACCTTGGGCACCTTGCGGTTGTTCGCGAACATCGACACCACGATGTTCTGCTCGTCGAAATTGAGCAGGGATACCAGCGCGTCCGTCTCGTCGATGCCCTCGTCCGTGAGCGCGTCGAAGCTCGTCGCGTCCGCGTTGACCACCGTCACGCCGCTGAGCATTTC
>CADBNX010000078.1 GCA_902796115.1 uncultured Eubacteriales bacterium | reverse complement strand
GGACGGCGAACTGATCGTGGACGCATGGGGAGAAAATGACCATGCCGAGAGGCTCGTGCCGTTCCGGTTTGAAGCGGGGCGGCGCCGCTCGCTTGTTCTGGAATACCGGAACGATCATAAAGGCGCGCGGGTCGTTTTCGGATACGATACGGCTCCTGAAGATTTTTCACGTGCGGCGGAGCTGGCAAAACAGGCGGACATCGCGGTCGTATGCGTCGGTGATGATCAGGACACCTGCGGTGAAAATCTTGACCGCGTCCGGCTTGATCTTCCCGGCAATCAGCTTGCGTTCGTAAAGGAAGTTGCCTCCGCGGGCACGCCGGTTGTGCTGGTGCTGCAGACCGGACGTCCCGTCACGGCGGTATGGGAGCAGGAACATATTCCCGCGATCCTGGAGGCCTGGTTTCCGGGCGAGCAGGGCGGAATCGCGGTGGCGGAGACACTGTTCGGCAGCAACAACCCGTCCGGCAGGCTGCCAATCTCCTTTCCGCGCTGTGTCGGACAGATCCCGTGCCACTACAGCCGTTTTCCGGGAGGCGCAAAGCGGTATGTGGAAACAGACTGGCTTCCGCTGTATCCTTTCGGATACGGCCTGAGCTATACACAGTTCCGTTTCGGCTCTCTTGAACTGTCCGCTGCTGAAATCGAACCCGGGGAAACGATTGGCGCGTCGTTTACCGTAACCAATACCGGCGATCGCGCGGGCACCGCCGTTCCTCAGCTGTATCTGAGGGATATGGCCGCCTCAGTCGTGAAACCGACAATCAAACTGGCGGCGTTTACACGGGTGTATCTGGAACCGGGTGAGTCAAAACGGGTTGCGCTGGACATTCAGGCGCGCGAAATGCGTACGCTGGGCCGTGATTTTGTATGGCGCGTCGAACCGGGTCCGTTCCGCGTATCCCTGGCATACGATTCCGAACGGTTCGTCATGACCCGGGACTTTCGTGTGAAGTGAGAGGGATCGGACGGTTCCGATCAAACAAATATAACCGAAGATAACGCAAAAAAAGGCAGCCGCGGGACACATTGCCTGCGGCTGCCTCTCTTTCACAGCGGATCGGAGATACTGTGCGGCAGTCCCTTTCCGGAACCTGCCGCGTTCTGCCGACCGGCGGGATATCGCTGCCCGGTCGGCGGGTAATGATGAAAAGCCGACGGTTACGGTGTGACCCGGTTCGGACCGCGGAAGAGGAATTCCGTTTCCTTGATGGAAAGGCCGAAAAGCAGCATTGTGAGGCGGTCGATGCCCAAGCCGAAGCCGCCGTGCGGCGGGCAGCCGTAGCGGAAAAACTCAAGGTAGAATTTTACGTCCTCGCCCAGTCCCTTTTCATCCGCCTGCGCTTTCAGCTGGGCGTAGCGGTGTTCGCGCTGCGCGCCGGTGGTGATTTCCGTGCCGCGCCAGATCAGGTCGTAGCCGAGCGGGTTTCCGTTTTCATCGCGCATATGATAGAAGGCACGTTTCTCGGGACCGTAATCCGTGACGAACAGGAATTCATGCCCGAATTTTTCCTCGGCCAGTTTCGCGCAGAGGTGCTCCGCGTCGGTGGTCAGATCGTTTTTTTCGCTCTCTTCCACCGTATAGCCGTAACGGGACGCAAGCTCGCTGTACACGTCCTGAAGTTTCATGGTGGGGAAGGGCAGCGTGGGGACGACGACCTTTTTCCCGTAGAGCCGCTCGATGTCCGCGCCGTATTTGTCGCTGACGCGCTGCAGGGCGGCCTGCAGGAGTTCCGCTTCCAGATCCATCACATCCCTGAACGAGGTGATGTAGCTGAACTCCAGGTCAAAACCGGTGAATTCCGTGGCGTGCTTGTTGGTGTAGGATTTTTCGGCCCGGAATACGGGGCCGACTTCGAAAATGCGGTCAAAGCCCGCCGCCATGGCCATCTGCTTATAGAACTGGGGGCTTTGGGAAAGATACGCTTTGCGGTCGAAATACTTGAGCTCGAACACGTCCGCGCCGGATTCGCTGGCCGCGGCGATGAGCTTCGGCGTGTGGATCTCCAGGAATCTGCGGTCCAGCAGGAACTGGCGGAGCGCGGCGACCATTTCCGTCTGCACCTTGTAGATCAGCAGGTTCTTTTCGCTGCGCAGATCCACCCAGCGGTAATCAAGCCGGGAATCGATCGCGGCGTCTTTTGTGATCGGGAGCGGATCGGCCAGCGACTCGATGGTGATGCTGTCCGCAAGCACTTCGACGCCGCCCAGCTTCACATACTCGTTTTTGACGGCCTTTCCGGTCACGCTGATCACGGATTCCACCGTGATTTTATCGACGGTCGCGTCCAGTTCCGCATTTTTGCCCTTTTCCACGGTGACCTGGACAGAGCCGGTGTAATCGCGGACGACGAGGAACGCCATGGTGCGTTTGTTGCGCACGTTTTCCACAAAGCCCTGGATCAGGTTCACTTCATCCAGGCAAAGGTCGCTCACAAGGTTTCTTTTCATGATATTTCTCCTTTACTGATTCGGTTGGACGCCGGAAAGAAGATCGGTCATCGCCGGAATGACATCCGCAAGCGGCAGCTCTTTTTCTTCCCGCGTGTTCAGGTCACGGAACCGCACCGCGCCGCGCTGCTTTTCATCGCCGCCGACGATCAGGATATACGGAATGCCCCTGCCCGCGAATTTGAACTGTGCCTTCAGGCTGCGGTGCGCGTGATCACAGTCCGCCTTCAGCCCGGCCGCGCGCAGCTGCTGCGTCAGGGAGAACGCGTCCGTGCGGTCTCCGTCGGAGAGCGCGGCCACGAATACGTCCGTAACCGTTCCCGCCTGCGGCAGGGAATTGCTGTTGCGCATCTCCATCAGGATGCGTTCCAGCCCGATGCCGAAGCCCACGCCGGGCGTTTCCGGCCCGCCGAGCTGTCCGACCAGTCCGTCGTATCGGCCGCCGCCGCACAGCGCCAGTCCTTCGCGGCCGGACTGCATGATGATTTCAAATACGGTGCGGGTGTAATAATCGAGGCCGCGCACGATGCGGGAATCGACCTGATAGGGGATTTCCCGGGCGTCAAGCAGGGTCCTGAGGCGGGCGAAGTGGTCCGCGCAGTCCCCGCACAGATAATCCAGAATGCTGGGCGCTTCCGCGGTATACTTCTTGCAGCCGGCTTCCTTGCAGTCGAGGATGCGAAGCGGGTTTTTCTCCAGCCGGGTTTTGCAGGTGTCACACATGGAGCCAATATGAGGACGGAAGTATTCGCGCAGCGCTTCCTGATATTTCGCGCGGCAGGCGGGACAGCCGATGGAATTGATGTGCACGGAAAGATTCTTCAGCCCGAGTTCCTTCAGCAGCGTGAGCAGCGCTTCGATCAGCTCCGCTTCCACGCTCGGCTCGCCCGCGCCGAAGCACTCCATGCCGAACTGATGGTGCTCTCTCAGGCGGCCTGCCTGCGGATTCTCGTAACGGAAAATCGGCGCGTCCAGATAATACATTTTGCAGGGGAGAGGCTCCGCGTAGAGCCGGTTTTCGATAAACGCGCGCACCGCGCCCGCGGTGCCTTCCGGCTTCAGGGTAATGGAACGGTCGCCTTTGTCTTTGAATGTATACATTTCTTTCTGCACGATGTCCGTCGTATCGCCGACGCCGCGCAGAAACAGTTCGGTATGCTCAAACACCGGCGTGCGGATTTCCCGGTAGCCGTAAAGCGCCGCGATACGGCGCATGGTGGATTCGACATACTGCCACAGATACGCATCCTGCGGAAGCATATCCTTTGTGCCTTTCGGGGCCTGAATTTCCAAGACAATCAACTCCGTTTGTTCGGGAATCGGCGCGTGAGGGCCGGCAAAAACCTTGCACTGCAAGGGTTTTTACAGAACAGCATTATATAATTGAAGCGGCGAAACGTCAAGAGCCGATGCACGGGATGAAAGCGGCGCAAAAAAATTTTCACAACCCTATTGACTTTATTGCTTTTATGCATTAAAGTGTAATGCGTGAAAGCGCTAAAGCGTTTTCGAACGGAAGGAGAGTGGGGAGATTGTTTTTCAAGATTGCGCTGCTGGTGATCTTTTTTGCCGTCATGGTGGGAATCGGCCTTTACTGCCGGAAGCATGCCACCAATGTGGACGGATTCGTGCTCGGCGGACGCGCCGTCGGCCCGTGGCTGACCGCGTTTGCGTACGGCACCAGTTATTTTTCCGCGGTCATATTTGTGGGCTATGCCGGACAGTTCGGCTGGAAATACGGCATCGCCGCGACCTGGGTGGGCATCGGAAACGCGCTGCTGGGTTCCCTGCTTGCCTGGGCGGTGCTGGGGCGGCGCACCCGCATCATGACGCAGCATCTGAACAGCGCCACGATGCCGGAGTTTTTCGGAAAGCGCTTTGGCAATAAGAGCCTCAAAATCGCGGCATCCGTCATCATATTCATCTTTCTGATCCCCTATACCGCGAGCCTCTACAACGGCCTGAGCCGTCTGTTCGGGATGGCATTCAACATCGACTATTCCGTATGCGTCATCGTTATGGCAATCCTGACGGGTATTTACGTCATCGCCGGCGGCTATATGGCGACCGCGATCAACGATTTCATTCAGGGTATCATCATGCTGTTCGGCATCTGCGCGGTAATCGTGGCCGTATTGAAAGGCCAGGGCGGATTCATCTCCGCGCTGCAGGGACTTTCGACTGTCAGCGATCCCGCGGTATCCGCGATGCCCGGCGCGTTCAACTCCTTTTTCGGTCCGGATCCGGTGAATCTGCTGGGAGTCGTCATCCTGACCTCGCTCGGTACCTGGGGCCTGCCGCAGATGGTGCAGAAATTCTACGCGATCAAGAGCGAGGGCGCCATCAACAAAGGCATGATCATTTCCACGTTCTTCGCCTGTGTGGTCGCCGGCGGCTGCTATTTCCTGGGCGGCTTCGGACGGCTCTTCTCCGACCGGATCGCTATCGCGGCGAACGGCTATGACTCCGTAGTGCCGGCCATGCTTTCCGGACTGCCGGATATCCTGATCGGCGTCGTGGTCATCCTGGTGCTCTCCGCTTCGATGTCCACCCTTTCTTCCCTGGTGCTGACCTCGTCCTCCACGCTGACGCTGGATCTGCTCAAGGGCCACGTGGTGAAAAACATGGACGGGAAGAAGCAGCTTCGCATCATGCGTGAACTGATCGTGGTGTTCATCGCCATTTCCGTGGTGCTTGCGATCGTGCAGTATCGTTCCAACGTGACCTTCATCGCGCAGCTGATGGGCGTCAGCTGGGGCGCGCTGGCCGGGGCTTTCCTGGCGCCGTTCCTGTACGGCCTGTACTGGAAGGGTACCACTTCCGCTGCCTGCTGGACCAGTTTCGTATTCTCCACGGCGGTGATGATCGCGAATGTGCTCGCGCGTTCCGCTTTCCCCACGCTGCTGCAGTCCCCGATCAACGCCGGCGCCTTCTGCATGATCGCAGGGCTCGTCATCGTACCGCTGGTCAGCGCGTTTACCCGCAAACCGGAAAAAGACCTTGTGCAAAACGCCTTCTCCTGCTATGATAAGAAAGTGATGGTAAGGCAGAAGGAAGCGCTGGGAGACGAGTAACCCCGTTCCCGGGTATGAATCAGGCAGGTTCCTTGCTTCGTATTTCCGCATCCTTCAGCGGCTTGCCGCTGAAGGATGTCTGCTGTCTGCCATTGCCTGTATTGTCGGAAACCGGAGGAAAAAGAGAGAATGAGGCGAACGCCACGGCACTCTTTCCGAAGAAGTAAGGATCGGAACAGAGAAACGGTATCCGGAGGAAGCGGCCTGATGATTCTTGCCGCGCTGCTGCTGATTGCCTGGTGCGGATATGAGCTGGCGGTGCGGGCGGACGACTGGTCGGCCTGGACGGGCGGCGTGAGGCACCTGAGCCGGGTGCGAGGGGAGAGCTATCTGGAGAACCTGTTCATCATGGCGCAGGACCCCGGGATGCGCGCCATGATGCGGCATATGCTGCTGCTGGTGCTCGGCGTGTTTACAGGCGTATTTTCGATCCTGTTCCGCAACAGGAAAGGAGCATGCGTCGTTATTCTGATTTTCTGCGTATCTCTGGCGGCGGGATTTGCGCTGGCCGGCGTCTGGAGTTTTTCCGCCCTGATACCGGCATACGCAAAAATGCTGCCGCTGCTGCTGCTTGCGGCAGGGACAGTCTATAAACTGATCCGGTTTATGGGAATGAAGAAGAATCAGGGATACAGACGGAAACAGCACGGCAATTTTTGAATCGTACGGACGAACACAGCGCGAAGGAGGTTTATCGTATGTCCGGGCAGATGAAAAAGAATACGGTTTCGTCACAGAATCAGCTGCCGCAGAATCAGTCGATCGTATTTGAAGGCAGTGAGGAGGCGGATATCAGGGCCGCGTTTGTCGGGAATTCGATCACGCTGCACGGAGAGAAGCCGGAAATCGGCTGGCTCCACCGTTTCGGAATGGCAGCGTCGAAGAAAGAAAACGATTACGTGCATCTGGTCATACGGGGACTGCGGGAGGCGTACGGAACCGTCAGAGCCTGCATCTGCAACGCGGCCGAATGGGAAAGAGCGTACCGGACGGGAGAAACGGTTCTTGAAAAGTTCCGGCAGGTTCGTGATTTTCAGCCGGATATCTTGGTCATGCGGGTGATTGAGAACTGTCCGGCAGCGGAGTTTGATATAGAGAAGTTCGGCGCTGAATATGAAAAACTGGCAGATTATCTGACAGGCGCGCACACAAAAGTGGTTTTTACGACAGGCTTCTGGAAGCACCCGGGCGACAGGGCGATTATGGAAGCGGCAAAAAAGAAAAACTGTCCGTGCGTTTATCTTGGCGATCTCGGGGAAATGGATGAGATGAAAGCGATCGGTTTATTTTCCCATACCGGTGTGGCGCAGCATCCCGGGGATCGGGGCATGCAAAAGATCGCGGAGCGGATCCTGGCGGAAATCCGCTGACAGAGAAACTCTTTCTGCTATCCTGTGTTCGGCGGCTGGCGGAAGCGTGGAATTCGCCGTTCCCTCACGGCTGACAAAACATGGAAATACAGCCACAGCGGGGTTCCGCTGCGGCTGTATGGCTGAATGGTCCGTCAGATCGCGCCTGCGAACCGGTCGTATGCGTTCTGCACGATCTCGATGTAGCGGTCGACACCGTAATCCTTCATGTTCTTTACATAGGTATCCCATTCAGCGTCGATATCCACTTCACCGGAAATCATTTTGGTGACTTCCTCGTCAAAATAGGTCTGGAAGTCCGCTTTCAGCAGGGACAGCTCTTCGCTTTCTTCCGTGGTGTATTTCATGCCGGCGGGCATTTCAGCCGTTTTATAATACGGAGCCTGCTTCTCGACGATGTGATACAGCAGCCAGATGTGCCGCTCCGTGAGACGGATCGGATTATAGTTCCGGTACACGGGAACCTGCTCATAGTTCGGCGCAATTTCCGCCATGCGGAAGGTGTTCTCGGATTCAAAGCCTTCCGGCACCGTTTCCTCGCCGTCCTTGTTCACCAGGATAAAGCCCTTGCTTCCGGTTTCATCCGTGAGCATCTTGTAATAGTAATCCGGATACTCATCGAATTCTCCCTGTTCGTAATAACCGTTCGCCATGCGGTCGCACGCTTCATCGGAGAACAGCCAGTCCATCACATGCATGACCAGTTCGGGATCCTGCGCTTTTTCGGTGATGCTGAAGGCACCGACTGTCCGGACACCCTGCGCAGGCACCATTTTGACATCGTTGATGGCGCTGGTCATAGGCTCGTTGATGTCGTAATTGCGGTAATCGTCTCCGTCTGGATACACGATATAAGGCGCCCAGGCACAGGCGACGCCGAAGATACCGGTGGCGTTCTTCGCGTTATACTCGGATTCGGTAGTGATGGTGAAGAATTCCTCATCCAGCAGCCCTTCCGTATAGAGCCGGTTCACGTATTTCAGGAATTCCTTGTAATCCTCGGAAATGCCGACATACATCACACTTCCGTCATCCTGCAGTTCTTCTCTCGTCGTCACGTGTCCCATGGCGGCAAGGATATCCGTTGTGGGGTTGATGGTGCGCTGTGCCTTGTAATAGCCGCCAAGCGGGATCTCGTTGTTCGGATCCCCGTCGCCATCCATATCGTTTTCCTTGATCGCTTTGAGCAGCTCATAGAATTCGTCCAGGTTTGTCGGCATATGGCCAAGCGTCCTGTTCACCCAGTCCAGGTTATAGTACATGCGGCTGAGGCTGGGCGTGGAAGGATCCTTGTCCAGTCCGCGGATAGCGTAGATATGGCCGTCCATTTCCGTGCAGAGCGCCTTCAGAAGCGGTTCATCCTGCCACATTTTCCAGATATTCGGCGTATTCTCTTCGTTTACAAGGTCTTCCAGCGGAAGCAGGTAGCCCTGTTCGCCGTAGGTCGCGCCGATATAATACAGGAACACATCGGGCAGATCACCGGATGAGATCAGAAGCGGCCATTTTTCCTGCCAGATCTGCGCGTTGATCATTTCAAACTGCAGATCGACGCCGAACTGATCTTCCCAGTATTTGATGGCAAACATTTCGTTCCAGTCGCCTTCGTTTTCCTTGGCGGATACCGTGAACCTGATGACGGGTTTGTCTTCTTCCGCCAGGACGGTGAACGCGAAGCAGTTCAGGCAAAGAACCAGGGCGAGGAATGCGATGAAAGCTTTCTTCATGTTTCATGTTCCTTTCCGTAAATTTATGATACTTTCAAGCGGGTTTTCCGTTTTCCGGCACCGGATGGAGAAAGGTAAGGCAAAAAGCAACCTCCTTTCCTGTTTTTCTTGCCTTCTGTCATCCTTTGACGGAACCGATGAGAACCCCCTTGATAAAGTATTTCTGAAGCATGGGATACAGCACCAGCATGGGGAGGGTCGCGACGATGATCAGTGAATACTTCATCACCTCGCTCTTCCGCTGGTTTTCCAGCATCACCTCAACATCGACGATCTGGTTCGGGTCGATATTGGCGTTCAGCAGCAGGATCTCCCGCAGGAATACCTGCAGGGGCATGTAATTCTTGTTGTTGATGTAGATCATGGCGTTGAAATAGCTGTTCCAGTGGCCCACTGCGTAGTACAGGGACAGCACGCCCAGGATCGCAGAACTGAGCGGCAGCATGATCCGGATCATGATCTGGAATTCGTTGGCGCCGTCTATTTTCGCGGATTCCTGCAGTTCGAACGGCAGGCCGGAGAGAAACGTACGGCAGATGATCAGATTGTAGGAACTGACAAGCCCCAGAATCACGAGAACCGCCGGCTGATTGACAAGGCCGTAGCTGTTCACGGTAAGATAGGTGGGGATCAGCCCGCCGCTGAACCACATGGGGATGGCGATGAACCAGTTCAGGAACGTTCTGCCCACAAGATCCCTGCGCGACAGGGCAAAGGCGGCCATAAAGGTCGCGGTCACGTTCAGCAGGGTGCCCACCGCCATATAGATCAGGCTGTTCCGGTAGCCGATCATGATCCATCTGTTGTTGAATACCGACGTGTAGCCGCTGAAATGGATCCCTTTGGGCAGAAGGATCACCCGGCCCAGGTTGACTTCGTTCGGTTCGCTGATCGAAGCTGATACGGTGAACAGCAGAGGATACAACACGATCAGCCCGACCAGGACCAGAATCAGCATCACACAGAGGTCAAAAACCTTGTCCGCTTTGCTCCGCAAAAAGCTGCCGCTTGTTTCCGGCTGATTTTTCATGCGCTTCACCTGCCTCAGAACATGCTGACTTCCGTCAGCCGTTTGGAAATGGAGTTTGTGATCACCAGCAGCACGATGTTGACGACTGCGTTGAAGGAACCGATGGCCGCCGTATAGCTGTAATGGCCCTGCAGCAGGCCAACCTTGTACACATAGGTGGAGATGACCTCCGAAACGGAAGTGTTCAGAGAGTTCTGCATTAGGTAGATTTTTTCATACCCGACATTCAAAAGGGAGCCGCAGCTCATGATAAACAGAATGGCCATGGTGGGCAGAATGGAAGGAAGATCAACATACCGGATCCGCTGAAAACGGTTCGCGCCGTCGATCAGCGCCGCTTCGTGCAGCTGCGGATCCACGCCCGCAAGCGCGGCCACATAAATGATCGCGCTCCAACCGCAGTTCTGCCAGATGCCGCTGATCAGGTAAATGGGAACGAATGCGTTCCTGTCTCCCAGAAAGTCTTTGCTCGTTCCGCCGAGCGCCCGAATCAGGGTATTGATCATGCCGGTGTTTTTGTTCAGAAAAATCGTGATCATGCTGACAAAAACAACGGTCGAAATGAAATGCGGGGCATAGGTCAGGGTCTGAATCGCTTTTTTGAAGCGCGGATGGCGGCATTCGTTGAACAGCAGCGCCAGGATTACGGGAAAGGGGAAAGAGAAGATCAGACCGGAAAGGGTGATCCGGAGCGTATTGACGATCAGCACAGAGAACTGGGGCGAGCGGAAAAAACGTTCAAAGTGTTTGGTGCCGACCCATTTGCTGCCCCATATTCCGCCGCGAGCGGTAAAATCGCGGAAAGCGACCTGAACGCCGGCCATCGGTACATAAAGAAAAAGAATGTAATATAAAACGGCAGGCAGGAGAATCACATACAGCTGCCAGCAGCCGAACATCCGCTTGATCAGTGGCTTGCGGGACAAGACGCTGCGGTTCATAAAACGCACCTCCCGTGATGGTTTCAATTTCAGTATAACCCGTCCGAAATCAAAATCAATTCACAATAAGCCGGAAAAGCAGCTGGCGGAAAATTGACAATTGCCCGGAAACTCCGAAAATACACGGCTCGGCAAAGAATGAGCCCAAAGAAGAAAAAATCCTGTACTTGCCCGCAGATGGCGCGTATGATATGATAACGGGGAGCGGGAAAGCTGTTTATGGGAGTGACACAAAGAATGCAAAGATGGAAGCAGTGGCTGTCGCAGCGTTTTAAGCAGAATTTCATCGGCGCTTATCTGGCGGCGCTGCTGTTTTTGCTTGTGTTTGCCATTGCCGTCAACGCGGTGATCATCCGGCACAGCCAAAGCGTACTGCGCCGGGAGTGCATCAAGAGCAACGAGGCGCAGGCATACCGATTTTCAGCACTGATGGAGGATCTGATCCTGAGCGCGGATTCGGCCATGCAGCGGCTGGAAAAAGGCACGGAATTCTATGACAGTATCTATACGCTCAGTCAGGAGGAGGATCGCACTGTGCTGGATTCCGATACGCTGGTGCGCATCCGAGCCATCCTGCTGCTGCAGAAACGGCAGGATCTGCACGATCTGTTTCTGTACCTGAAAAACAGCGAACTGATCATATCCGCCGGGTTCAGTACAGCGTCCGCTCCGCTGTATTACGTGCTCAATTACCGCTCCGACCAGCTTTCCTACGACAAATGGCTGGAGAAACTCGGTAATGTCGGAGGCAGAACGGTCACGCTGCTGTATGCGGGCAGCTATCCGCATCTGGCCTGTCTCCGCTCCCTGCCGTCGTCCCGGCTCAAAGACGCTCCCATTATCTGCGCTACGGTATTCAGCGAGCGCGTGATACGGAACCGGATGGGCGCTGCGGCACAGGAAGGCAGTCTTCTGAATATGTATTCAGAGGACGGGGTGCTGCTGTTTTCCACAAACCGTGAGATGGCAGAACGGATGGATGCCGGAGAACTTGCTCATCATGCGTCCTATGTTGTGGGGGAGGACGGTTCCCGATATCATCTGTTCGTACTTCAGTCGGAAGAAACCGGCTGTTATTATACTTCCGCCGCGCCGGAGGCGGTTGCGCTTTCGCCGCTGCTGAGCACACAGCGTTTTCAGACCGTCATGAACGTGGTGCTGATCATGATCGGCCTGGCACTTTCCGTTCTGCTTGCGCGCAGGCTTTCCAAGCCGGTCAAGGACACAGTTCGTCTGGTGCGGGCCGATTCACCCGATGAAGGGGAAGCAAAGAACGATTTCGAGTTTCTCCGGCAGGCGTTCCTGGACGCGCAGATGAAGCGGCATGAACTGAACAGCCGGGTGAACGAGCACCGTCCCGCGCTGCAGCAGTATTTTCTGTATGAAGCAATGATGGGCCGCGTAAAGGGCGGGTCAAACGTGAAGACACTGTTTGAACAGTATCAGATGCCGTACGTGTCGGACTTTTTTTCGGCGGTGACGCTGCTGGCGCAGGAAAACGGCAGCCTGGATCCTTCTGTGGAAAGCCTGCTGCCTGCATGGCTGGAAAAGGAGCGTATCCGCTGTTACGCAATTACCGGAATGGAACCGAGAACGGTTTTTCTTCTGAATTATATCCCGGATATTTCGTCAGACAGGATCTATCAGCTGCTGAGGCAGTTTCAGTGCCGGTATCCGTGCGAAATCTGCTGCAGCGATTGTTTTCAGGGGATCCCGGGCATTCACCAGGCATACCGACAGACGCAGAAGCTTGACGAGTATGCCGTGATCTGGGGGAATACGAAGGTGATTACCTCCGAAGATGCGCAGGGAAGCACCGAATTTGCGCCCAATGAGAATTTTTCCGCGTCCGCGAAGACAGTTATCCGCAATGCCATGCGAGCAGGCGGAGATAATACGGAAACGGTATTTGAAGCGCTGCTTGATCAGTATGCGAACGGGGACGAGATCTCTCCCTTCGCGGCGCGCTGCTTTATCAACGACCTGAGTTTCCTGCTGCACCAGGCAGTGTCACGTCACTGTACGGAGAAGGCGGCGGCTGAAGCGAAATGGATCCTGTATGCCGAGGTGCCCTCTTCACTGGTTCATTTCCGGGAATTGTTCGATCGGGTTCTCGCCATCGCCCGCTCGGACTGGCAGTCCTCGCACGCGCAGGAGAAGCTTTCTCAGCGGGTCGACGCGTATCTGGAAGCGCATTATCAGGACAGCTCGATCGGCGTGGGTACGATGGACCGCCTTTTCGGCATGTCAAGCGACACCCTGTCCGAATCCTACCGTCAGGAAACAGGCCAGGGCATCGGAGACGCACTGACCCGGATCAGGATGCGGCACGTTTGTGAAATGCTGCTGGATACTGAAATGACGCTGGATGAAATCGCGCAGCGGGTCGGGATCCTCGGCAGCAGCTCGCTGATCCGGCTGTTCCGCAAAACACAGGGAACCACGCCGGGCGCGTACCGGAAAGAGCACGCGGGTTCGGAAAAACCGGAGAATGCCACAACCTGACGGGATGATCCGATCTGATATGAAAAGCGGGGCTGCCGCATCGTTTTTTGCTGACCTGTTTTCGCTGGCCGCAGAGCGGCTCACAGAAGCACGGAATTCATAATTCAGTAAATTGACTCACGAGGGCGAATCATTCATGACGGCTCAGCGTGAAAACCTGTTTCAACTGCTGCATGGAAGATTTGACGGAACGAAATGGACGAACTCCGGGAGGAAGCGGAACTACAGAAATAAGCACCGGGACACCCGGTCGTGAGGTGAGAAAAATGGCAGACAACAGTTTCCTGGAGATCATGAAAGCCCGGTTTGAAGCGCACACGCAGCGCCATCCGGGAATCGTATGGGATGATGTGGCAGCCCGCATTTCTGCCTGTCCGGATGCCGCGAGGGCGATCCAATGGATGGAAGAGACAGGCGGTGAGCCCGACGTGATCGGGCAGGAGGACGGGTTGTATCTGATTGCCGATTGCGCGGCAGAATCTCCCGCAGGGCGCAGAAGCCTTTGCTACGACGATGCGGCTTTGCAGGCACGGAAAAAGAATCCGCCGGCGGGCAGCGCGGAAGGCCAGGCCCGGGCGGCCGGCGTGGCCATGATGACGGAGGCGCAGTACCGCCTGCTGCAAAGCACCGGCGAATATGATCTGAAAACCTCCAGCTGGATCGCCGCGCCGCAGGCCATCCGCAGCCTGGGCGGCGCGCTGTTTTGCGAGCGTCGTTACAACACGGTTTTTGTGTTCCACAACAGCGCGGATTCCTACTACGGCGTTCGCGGCTGGCGCGGTGCGGTGCGTGTGTAGATGGCCCATCGGCATTTTACCTTTTTCTGTGACATTGGGCAAGCTGTGAAAGAATATCGTATTCAACATGGATTATAGTTCATGGAGTGTTTCTGATTCACAGCCATGTCGGCATGCCTCTTTGCTGTTATTCGCACAAATATACGAAAAACGGGCTGCCGCGGCAGCCCCTTCGGGGAAGAATGTTCTTCAGACATTATGACAGTTTCAGCGCGGTACGCAGGATCGTTTCCAGACCGTCCGCCATGCGCAGGAAACCGATATCGTTGGGATGCGTGCCGTCCACCGTGCACAGATCCCGGTCACGGGGACCGAAAAACTGCTGACCGTCCACGAAATAGACGTTTCTGTCGCCTGCCGCTTTTGCGTTTGCATAGGTGCGCAGGATCACATCCCGCCGCTGTTTCGACTGCTCCGGGTTGCCGTCAAAGTCCGGCCGGCTCACCAGGATAACGGGCAGGTCGGGCTGTTTTTGACGGATGACGCGGAAGAACGGCTCGTGCGTCGCGGCCAGATGCTGTACATCGGGCGCGTTATGATCGTAATCGAAGACGAACGCGCTCATTCTGAGACCGGAAATATATTCCGCCATGCTTTCCTCGCCTTTGGCGTTGCCGGAAAAGCCCAGATTGATCTGCGCCGCGTCCAGTCTGCGGGCCAGGATGGTCGGATAGCAGGACCCGGCTTTTGAGGCGCAGCCGCCCTGCGTGATCGAGGAGCCGTAAAACACGATGGGATCGGAAACAGCGGGGACCCGTCCCGCTTCGACGCGCGCGCCCGGGCCGAAACCGAGCATCAGCTCTTCCAGACCGTTGTACAGCGGCAGATACAGCGCGTAGTGCCGCATGCCGCCGGGCAGGGGGGCCAGGCCGCTCTGTTTTTTCCGGCAGCCCTTGCCGTCCGCCATCGCGGGAATGAAGTTTTTGATCTGCCGCGTGCCGCCGTCGGATTCCTCGAACAATTCCAGACCGCTCTGACCGCAGGCGGTGAAATGCGGCATGTTGCCTTCCTGACGCAATTGCCACAGCACACACAGGCCCGGGGAATCGGTGGAGAAGCGCACACAGGCTCCGGCCAGGTTTCCGGCAAGATACCGTACGCCTTCGCTGCACCGGGGAAGAAAGTCAAGCGGAAGGCGGCACCAGGTGCCCTGATCGTTCGGCACGAGACCGTACAGGCTGAAAGGCGCCTGCCGCGGATCGTAAAAACAGTAATCTTCCGGGATCTGCTGATTCACAAAAAAGTTTGGATCGATCTTTTCGATTTTCTGCATACGGACACCTCTTTACTCAATCGCTGAAGTATGCTCGCGGAATGCGCTTCGGGAAGACAGCGCGGTTTGGAACCTACGCTTCTTTCTGCGTGCCGGCTTCACTGTCCGCGGGATCCAGGGAGATGGGCTTCTCGAGGATGGCCATGAATTCCTCGCCGGTGATGGTTTCTTTGGCGATCAGGAATTCCGCGAGCTCGTGAAGCTTGCCCAGGTTGTTTTCCAGAATGGAAGCGGCGTTTTGATGCGCGGAACGCACGATCTCATTGACTTCCTTATCGATCCTCGCGGCGGTTTCCGGACTGCAGGACAGCGAAGTGTCGCCGCCCAGATACTGGTTGGTGACGGTTTCCAGCGCGATCATATCGAAATTGCTGCTCATGCCGAAACGGGTCACCATGGCGCGCGCGAGACGCGTGATTTTTTCGATGTCATTGCTGGCGCCGGATGTGACGGACCCGAACACGATTTCTTCCGCTGCCCGGCCGCCGGTGAGGGTGGCAAGCTGGGTCATGGCGTCTTCCCGGCTCATCAGGACGTGCTCGTCTTCCTCCACCTGCATCGTATAGCCCAGCGCGCCGGATGTGCGCGGGATGATGGTGATCTTGGCGACCGGAGCGGCTCCCTTCAGATTTGCCGCCACGAGCGCGTGCCCGATTTCGTGGTACGCGATGATTCTCTTTTCCTTTTCGCTGATCACCGCGTTCTTTTTCTGCATGCCGGCGATGACGGTTTCCACGCTCTCCTGCAGATCCTCCTGGATGACCTGATTCCGGCCCATCCGGACCGCTCTGAGAGCGGCTTCGTTGATGATGTTCGCGATTTCCGCGCCGGAAGCGCCGGAAGTGGCCCGGGCGATGGCGTTCATGTCGATGTCCGGCGCCATTTTCACGTCCTTCGCGTGCACCTTCAGGATGGCGACCCGGCCCTGAAGATCGGGCAGCTCCACCGGGATGCGGCGGTCAAAACGGCCGGGACGCAGCAGCGCGGGATCCAGGATTTCGGGCCGGTTCGTCGCGGCCAGGATCACCACACCTTTACCGGCGTCAAACCCGTCCATTTCGGCGAGCAGCTGATTGAGCGTCTGCTCCCGCTCGTCATTGGAACCGGTAATGCCGTTGTCGCGCTTTTTGCCGATGGTGTCGATCTCGTCGATGAATACGATGCAGGGCGCTTTTTCATTGGCCTGCTTGAACAGGT
>CADBNX010000077.1 GCA_902796115.1 uncultured Eubacteriales bacterium | reverse complement strand
GATTTGAAGGGGTGGTATGGAGGGGCCGCAGCCCCTCCATATTCGATCCGCAGTACCGGCTTTGCCGGTACGAGGAGAATTTTCGCGGAAGTGCGCTTGCCCACTGAGAGCGAAAATTCATTCCCTGCGGATTTTGCGCCCGGCAAATCTTTGATTTTCAGCAAAATCCGAAGAATCGGGCGATACGCGTTCAGCGTATCGCTCGAAGGGGCTGTGAAACAGCCCCTTTTTCCGCCCGTTTTGCCGTCCGTACAGGAAATGTACAATATTCCCTCCCCCGCGGCGGGAGAATTGCATTGACGCAGCGCGCGGTTTCAGGATATAATCAAGCCGTTTCCGGAAGGCTGGGCGACGGTTTTCCCCGATCGGCCGCCGGGCCCCTGAAACCCGGATCCATGTGAGTGTCTGTCCGTCTGATTTTCACGAAGGAGTGACCCGTTATGAAAAAGCTTCTGTCCCTGCTGCTGGCGGCGCTGCTGGCGCTGAGTGCTTCTTCCATGGCCCTCGCGGAAGAAAAATCCGCCAATATCGCCCTGACCAATTCGATCCCGAGCCTCAACCCGCTCACGCTGGCGAACGCGGAGAGCAGCAAATACGCGATCTCGCTGATTTTCCTGCCCCTGGTGGATCTGGACAGCGAGCTGAATTTCGTGCCGCGTCTGGCGCAGGAAATCACAACCGACGATCATCTGCACTTCACCATCAGGATTCGCGAGGATGCCGTATGGTCGGACGGACTGCCCGTTACCGCGGAGGATGTCGCGTTTTCCTTCCTGATCGCGGCGGATCCCGATTCCGCGAACACGGCGCTCGCCATGTACTCCGTGGAGGGCACCGATGACGACGGTTTCGTCGAGCCCGGCGCGGATCATATCGACGGTGTCGAAATCGTGGATGAGAAAACGCTGGCCGTCACCGTCAAATGGCCGATGGCGCTCTACACCTTCGAATACAATTTCGGCTGCTATCTGCTGACCGTGCCGAAACATGTGCTGGAAGATGTGCCGCGCGGCGACCTGCTCACGCTGGACTGGTTCAACCATCCGGACGTCATTTCCGGTCCCTATTTCGTCCGTGATTTCGATCTGGAGCATTATGTGCATTTCGAGGCGAACCCGGATTATTTCGAAGGCGAAGCCAGGATCAAATACCTGAATTTCAACGTCGTGCTCTCCAGCCAGATCCTCTCCGGTCTGAAATCCGGCGAAATCGACCTGGTTCAGCAGACCATGGGCTCCATCCCGGTGGAGGACTACGGCGCGGTCCGCGCGCTGGAGAACGTGCGCGCCGTGAACGGTACGCCCGTCACCAACGAATCCGTTTTCATCAACACCGCGAACGTCACCGACCCGCGCATCCGTCAGGCGCTGCTTCTGGGCATGGACCGGCAGCTGGTATTCGAAAACCTGCTCGAGGGAAACGGTGAGCTGGTGGACGGTTTCCTGGTCTCCGCCTCCCCCTACTACACGGATATCGGCGTCACGGCATACGATCCCGAAAAAGCCGCTTCCCTCATCGCAGAGGCGAAGGCTGACGGTGCAGATACGGAGCTGACCTGGTACATGAACGGCAACGAAACGGAATGGAACCAGGCAGTCGAGTATTTTGCCCAGAGCTTTGCGGACCTGGGCCTCACCATCCACACCCGTCCCGTCACCTTTGCAAACCTCATGACGGCGGCCGAAAACCTCGAATTCGATATCATGAGTGTCGAATACACCTACGCGCCGGTCGATCCGTACACGGACGTGGTGTGGCTGCTCGGCGGCGAAGGCAGCTGGACGGGATATCTGACCGATGAGATCGCGGCGGCGCTGGAAGCCACCCAGGAGTTGGAAACGGTCGGGGAAATCGCGGAGCAGTACCGCGTCGTGGATACCGCCATGCAGCAGGATCCGGCCATGATCTCCGGCTGGGTCAAGGCTTCGCTCGGCGCGGTCAGCAGCCGCCTTGTGAACGCGGAACCGAACGTGTTCGGCACGTTCATCAACGTGCACGAATGGGATATCCGGTGACCCGGGAGGCCGCTTTGTCCGATCCCCTGCTTGAAATCGATTCCCTTTCCCTGGGATTCCGACAGGGAAAAACCACGCGGGAGACGCTCTCCCGCGTGTGTTTTCAGGTGCGGAAAGGGGAGATCCGCTGTCTGGTGGGCGAAAGCGGCTGCGGCAAGAGCGTGACCGGCCTTTCCATCCCCGGGCTTCTTCCCCCGCAGGCACGCCTGCTCGGAGGCAGGATCCTGTTTCACGGGCGGGATCTGACACGGCTCAGTGAGGAAGAACTCGATGCCGTCCGCGGAAAAAGCATCGCCATGATCTTTCAGGATATCATGGGCAGTCTGAACCCGGTGCTCACCGTCGGCAGGCAGATGACGGAAGGCATGCGGCGCCATCTGGGTCTCACTGCCCGCGAGGCTTCCGAACGGGCGGTGGAACTGATGCGAAAATGCGGCATCCCCAACCCGGAAAACACCATGAAACGCTTTCCGCACATGCTCTCCGGCGGCCAGCGCCAACGGGTGATGATCGCCATGGCTCTCTCCTGCTCGCCGGAACTGCTGATCGCGGACGAGCCGACCACGGCGCTGGACGTGACCGTTCAGCTGCAGATCCTCCAGCTGCTGACCCGCCTGCGCGAGGAGAGCGGCATGGCCATCCTCTTCATCACGCATGACTTCGGCGTGGTGGCGGAAATCGCGGACCGCGTCACGGTCATGTACGCCGGGCAGTGCGTGGAGGACGCGCCGAAGGACGTTCTCCTGTCCGCCCCCGCGCATCCCTACACGCAGGCGCTGCTCCGCTCCGTGCCGGATCTGAGGGATGACGGGAAACGTACCCTGTACGCCATTCCCGGCACCGTGCCCCAGGACTGGAGCCGGATACCCGGCTGCCGCTTCGCGCCGCGCTGTCCATACCGCAGGAGCGCATGCGAAACGGCAGCGGTGCCGATGGCCGCGGCCGCGGAGGGGCACTGCGTGCGCTGCCTGTTTCCCGTGCCGTTCGGAAAGGAGGCGGCGGAAGGATGACGGAAACTCCCCTGCTTGAGGTACGCGCCGTTTCCAAACGCTACCGCGAACGCGCTTCCGCGGCCCTGCGTCCCGCTTTCGTGACCGCGGTCGATTCCGTCAGCTTTTCCGTAGCGCGCGGAGAGATCTTCGGCATCGTCGGGGAGAGCGGCTGCGGCAAATCCACCCTGGCGCGCCTCATCATGGGGCTTGAAGAGCCGGACGAGGGCCGCGTCTTCCTTGCCGGGCAGCGTATCGACCATCTGCCGGAGCGTCAGCGCAGAAGGCTCCGCGGAAGATTTCAGATGGTGTTCCAGGACAGCGGCGCCTCCCTCAATCCCAGGCGCAGTGTATCCGGCATCCTCTCCGCCCCGCTCCGCTGCCATCATCCGGAGGAAAACACGGCCTCACGCGTCTCGGAGCTGCTGGACATGGTGGGGCTTCCGGCCTCCATGCGGGACCGTTACCCGCATGAGCTCTCCGGCGGCCAACGCCAGCGCGTATGCATCGCGCGCGCCCTGGCCACGCGTCCGGAGCTGATGGTGCTGGACGAACCCGTATCGGCGCTGGACGTATCCGTTCAGGCGCAGATCCTCAACCTGCTGCGCGGCCTGCAGCGGCAGCTCGGCCTCACCTGTGTCCTGATCGGGCATGGGCTGGGCGCGATGCGCTATATCAGCGACCGGATCGGCGTCATGTATCTGGGACAGATCGTGGAGGAAGGGGATGCGGACGAGGTACTGCTCCGGCCTCTGCATCCTTACACCCGGGCGCTCGCGGAAGCCGCCCCCAGCATTCACGGACCCATCCGGAGAAAAACGGAGCTGCGCGGCGAGGTAAGCCTGCTTCCGCCGGAAGGTGCCTGCGCCCTGTACGAGCGCTGCGCGTACCGCACCGGCGAATGCCTCCGTTTTGCCCGCACCCTGCTTTCTTCCCCCGACGATCCCGCCCATCTGGCGCAGTGTCTGAAAGCAAAGGAATGATATGCTCAAGTATATTCTGAAAAAAATCCTGCTGGCTGTCCCGATATTGCTTGGCATCACGCTGATCGATTACGCGCTGATGTCCCTGGCCGGAAGCCCGCTGGATATGCTGACCGGTCCGCGCATCAACGAGGCCGCCAAAGCGCTCCGTGCCGAACGCTGGGGGCTGACGCAGGGCTTTTTCGCGCAGTATCTCGCCTGGCTGCGGGAGGTGCTTCACGGCAATCTCGGGTATTCCTGGCAAAGCTACCAGCCCGTGAGGGAGCTGATCGCCGATCACATCGGGCCCACGCTGCTGCTGATGACCTCCGGTCTTGTGCTGGGGTTCGCGTTCGCGGTGCCCGCCGGGATCACCAGCGCCGTGCACCGCTATCAGAAACGGGATTACGCGCTCGTCACGCTCTCTTTCGTGCTGTGCAGCATTCCGGGTTTCTTTTTCGCGCTGATCCTGATCTGGCTCTTCACCGTGCAGCTCGGCTGGCTGCCTTCCGGCGGGATGATGACCCCGGGAGACGGCAGCGCAGCAGACGTGCTGCGCCACCTTGTCATGCCCGCGCTCGTGCTCGGCGTCGGCGTCGCCGGCACCAACATCCGCTACATCCGCTCCTCCGTGCTGGAAATCATGCAGGCGGATTACCTGCGCACGGCCAAATCAAAGGGGATCGGCCGCAGGCTGGTCCTCCGCCGCCACGCGGTGCGCAACGCGCTGCTTCCCATTATCACGGTCATCGGCATGGAAGTGCCGGTGCTCTTCGGCGGTTCCATCATCGTGGAGCAGGTTTTTTCCTGGCCAGGGCTCGGCCTGATGACGATGAGCGCGGTCACTTCCCGCAATTATCCGGTCATCATGGGAGTATGCCTGCTCTCCGCCGTCGTGGTGCAGGCGGCCAATCTGCTCACGGATATCCTCTACGCGCTGGCCGACCCGACCATCCGCTTATCCTGAAAAAGGAGGGAAAACGCCATGCGGCAAAACGGCACCAACGCGGTGATCCGGCGCTTTCTCCGGCACCGTCTGGCAGTGATCAGCCTGATCCTGCTTTTGTTTCTGACCCTCCTTGCCGTCCTCGCACCGCTCATCACCCCCTACCCGCCCACCAAATCCACCGGCAAATTCAGCCAGCCGCCCACTCCGGAGCACTGGCTCGGCACGGATAAAATCGGACGGGATATGTTCAGCCGCATCCTGTTCGGTATGCGCGCCAGCCTGACCGTCGGTTTTCTCGCCACCCTGCTTTCCACCGTGATCGGGGTCATTCTGGGCTTGCTTTCCGGTTTCTTCGGGGGTATCATAGACCGTGCCGTGATGAGCTTCACGGATATGGTGATGTCCTTTCCTTATATCCTGCTCGTTTTGGTAGGCGCCGCCGTATTCGAGCCGGGCATGACCTCCATCGTGCTCATCCTCGGGTTTGTGGACTGGCCTGGGGTCGCCCGCCTTGTGCGGGGCAACACCCTGTCCCTGCGGGAAACCGGTTTCATCAAAAGCGATATCACCGCGGGCCTTCCGCGCAGCACCGTGCTCTTTGCCGAAATCCTGCCCAATACGCTCGCCCCGGTCCTGGTCTATATGAGCAGCGTTTTCGCGCTTTCGGTCCTGGACGAAGCCGCTCTTTCTTTTCTGGGCATGGGCATTCAGCCCCCCACGCCTTCCCTGGGAAACCTGCTCGGCGGTGCGGAATCCCTTTCCGTGCTCACCGGGAAACCGTGGCTGTGGCTGCCGGCAGGCATCGTCATCGCGCTGCTGGTGGTATGCATCAATTTTGTCGGGGACGCGCTGCGCGACGCGCT
>CADBNX010000076.1 GCA_902796115.1 uncultured Eubacteriales bacterium | reverse complement strand
TCATGATACGCTGCCGCTGGATGGCTTCCGCGTGGCGGAAAGCCCGCGCTTTGAGTGGCGCGGCCTGCGCTATTTCGCGCACCGCGGACTGCACAGGCTGCAGGCGGAGCACTGGAGCCTGGAGGACTGGAAGCGGGAGATCGACTGGATCGTGAAGCGCCGCATGGATTATTTCATGCTGCGCACCGGCATGGACGATCTGTTCCAGCGCGCGTTCCCGGAGGAGGTTTCCTATCCGAACGCCGCGCAGCCGATGCCCGACGGGGAAATTTCCTACGCGGTCGGCCCCCGCGGTTCGGGCTACGACGACCGCACGCCCTTCTGGCCGCTGGAATACCGGGGCATCCTGCGGGAAAAGCTGCTGGAATACGCCCGGGAGCGGGATCTGATCTACAGCGAGGACTGCGGCACCATGACGCACTGGTATTCCCGCACGCCGACCGATTACCTGGAGGCGAAAAATCCCCCGCTGCTGGAGCAGGAGGATCATCATTACTGCCAGCATCCCAACGGCGTGGTATGGGATCCCAGGGTGCGGGAGAATATGGAAAATTACTTCCGCCTCACGGAAACCGCCGTGCGCGACTGGAGCAAAACACGCGTTTTCCACACCATCGGGCTCGCGGAGCGGAACATTTTCGAGGACCGGAAAAAGAACCTGAACCTGAAGCTGTTCACCTACCGCCGCATCCTGCAGGGCATCCGGGAGCGGTATCCGGACTCGAAAATGCTGATCGCCTCCTGGGATTTTGTCGGCTGGTGGAAGCCGGAAGACGTGCAGGCCCTGATGAAGGATCTGGACCCGGAGAATACGCTGATCCTGGACTATACCAACGAAGGAGACGACCCGGAGCACACCTTCCTGAACTGGGGCATGGTGGGCAGATTCCCCTGGATCTTCGGCATCTTCCACGCGTATGAGCGCCAGAGCAGCATCCGCGGCCCGTATGACATTACGGCGGAGCGGCTGAAGATCGCGGCGGAAGATCCGATGTGCAAGGGCCTGATTTTCTGGCCGGAGCTGAGCCACAGCGATACCCTGGTGCTGGAATACCTGGCCCGGAACAGCTGGAGACCGGATCAGAGGCAGATCGAACCGCTGGCCGAAAGCTTCAGCCATGACCGCTACGGCGTGTTCGGGGACGCGATGAACGATGTCTGGCAGCGCTATCTCCCGATGGTGAAGCGCTTCAGCTGGGGCGGATACTGCAGCCGCAAGCCGGACGATCCGGAATTTGACAAGTACGGGGACTGGGACCGGTACGGCTCGTTCATGATGAATATGCTGAATCTGAAAGCCCTGCGCGATCCGGACGAGTATCAGCTGCGCCGCTGGAAGTATGAGTGCGGCAAACAGCGCGAGGTGTTCGCGAGCGCGGCGGAAACCCTGCGCGCCCTGATGAAGCTGCCCGCGGAGGCGCTCGAAAATCCGTTCGTCGCGAGGGACGCCGTCGATATCGCGCGCAGCCTGACGGAGCAGCGCATCCACCACGGCATCATGGCGCTGGAGCTGATGCTGGCGGAAAGCCGGAGGGGAAAGCAGGTTTCGGATGCGGCAAAGGCGCAGATGGAAGCCATCGCCGCCTGTGCGGAACTTCACGCGGAAATGATCGGCTGTCACGCGGATTATTCGATGTTTGAAACGCTGGAGGGCCTGAAGAAGGTGTGCCCGGTCAACCCGTACTTTGAGACCGCGCAGAAGCGCGACCTGGTGAACGGGTACTGCCGTCAGGCGGCCTATGAACCGGAAAAGAAGCTCTTCCTCGCGGAACTGAAGGCGTATTTCGCCTGGGCGCGGAACGCGCTGGATACCGGGGACTGGACCTGGAATCAGGACGAAACGGAAAATCAGCTCTATCAGGCGTTCATCGATACGCCGCTTGCCGACCTGCGCCCCGCGTGCGACATCAAAGCGCTGCCCGCGCTGATCGAAAAAGCGGCCGGAATCATTGAGAACATCAGACTGTAACGATGCTCCGCAGGGAAGAGGGAGAAGGGAACAGGCAATAGGGAACAGGGAACAGGCAATGGTTTCCCGGTTCGCTCCGGACATGTCCTGTTTTGTCCTGTTCCCTGTTGCCTCTCTCACCGCCGCTTCAGCGGCAAAATCACTGCGCAAACGCCACCCTGCGCGTCAGCGCCTTCAAAAGGAGGAACCGGGCATGCTGTCCATTATCAGAGCGGAAACCACGGAAAAAGCATACGACGCGGCGGCGGAAGCGTTCGCTTCCATGTGGGAGAAGGTGACGGGCACAAAACCCGCCATCCTGACCGAGGACGACGGAAAAAGCGACCTTGCCGTGATCGGTTCCGACGCGGTGAACGACGTGACGGCGCGCTTTTTCGCGGAGGACAGGATCGATACCCTCTCCGTCCGCTACGGCACGGACGATTACGCGATCTGCTCCGTCCCGCTGGAAGGAAGAAGCGCGCTGGTGCTCGCCGGCGGACGCGGACGGAGCACGCTGTACGCGGTGTACGATTACTTTGAGCGCGCGGCGGGCTGCCATTACTACTGGGACGGGGACGTGATCCCGCATCATGATACGCTGCCGCTGGATGGCTT